>NZ_BAAAMU010000001.1:0-76574 GCF_039529435.1 Nonomuraea maheshkhaliensis | reverse complement strand
CCGGGCTGGGACTGCTGCTGCTGACCGTAGCCCTGCTGCTGGCCGTAGTCCTGCTGGCCGTAGCCCGGCTGCGACTGCTGCTGCTGACCGTACTGCGGCTGCTGACCCGACTGAGGCTGCTGGCCGTAGCCCTGCTGCCCGTACTGAGCCTGCTGGCCATAGTCGGGCTGGGACTGCTGCTGCTGCCCGTAACCCTGCTGCTGGCCGTAGTCCTGCTGGCCATAGCCCTGCTGACCGTAGCCCGGCTGGGACTGCTGCTGCTGCCCGTAGCCCTGCTGCTGGCCGTACTGGGGTTGCTGGCCGTATTGCTGCTGCTGGCCGTAGCCCTGCTGGCCGTAGCCCGGCTGGGACTGCTGCTGCTGCCCGTAGCCCTGCTGCTGGCCGTACTGGGGCTGCTGCCCATAGGCGTCGTCCGCCCGGTAGCCGACCACAGTGACGTCGGGGTCGGGCTCGCCGGGGTGGCGGCCCGAGTTCTGCTGCCCGTAAGGGGTGCCGGGGGCAGAGTTTTCTCCGGAGTCGTCCTGTGGATACGGCGGCTGTCCGGTGCTCACCGTGTCACCTCGCTTCGAGTGCGCATGTGGCACGTGTCAGGACACATGCCTGTGCTGCCCAACGTATCGACATAGGTATCAACAATCACCTTTCCATCTGGTCAAGGTCCGCGTCACCCGATGTCAGATGGAGCAGCATGCGGGTGTTGCCCAGGGTGTTCGGTTTGACGTGTTCCAGGTCGAGGAACTCCGCCACGCCCTCGTCGTAGGAGGCGAGAAGTTCGGCGTACACCTCGGGTGAGACGGGGGTGCCCTGTATCGGGCGGAACCCGAGTCTCGCGAAGAAATCGACCTCAAAAGTTAGACAGAATACACGCCGCAGACCCAGATCCGTCGCCTGCTGTATCAGCGCCGAGACGATCCGGTGGCCGACGCCCATGCCCCGGCATTCGGGATCCACGGCCACGGTGCGGACCTCCGCGAGGTCCTCCCACAGCACGTGGAGCGCGCCGCACCCGACTACCCGCCCGCCCCGCTCGGCCACCCAGAACTCCTGCACGTCTTCGTACAGGGTCACCGTGGCCTTCTCCAGGAGCCGCGGGCCCGCGCCCGCGTAGGTGTCCACCAGCCTCCTGACCGTGCGCACGTCCGGCGTGCGGGCACGCCGGACCACCACCGCGGTCTCGGGCATCGTCAGTTCGGCCACCTGCTCCATGGCTCTCCAGAGTACAGATGTCATTACGGCTCGGCCCTAACTGCCATGTCCCGGCCCATCCTGTTACATGACCCGGTCATATGGGCGCGCCCCTGGCGCCGGCCTCGCGGCTGCGGCAGAAGCAAGGGCAAAGAGGACATAAAGTCGCTTCTGTACGAGTGACCACGAGATCACCTTGTGACCCTTCGGTTGTGAAACCTCTACAGACTCGGCAGTTCTGGTTGAGCACGAACCCGGAGTGCATTAGTGTCCTGCGACGATGTCCCCCACGTGTCGCAACGTGAGGGACACGCCCAATTCCCGTGAGGGAAGCCGGGGACCCGCCGGTGACGACCCCCATCGTCACCACTGGGGTGAATCCGAATCGTTCGGTAGGGCTGCTCCGGCCCGAACCCGTCAGCTAACCCGGTAGGCGTCCATGAGAGGAGCTGGTTGGTGAAGCGCACGCACGACGGTGGGGGGAAGACGGCGGGCAAGCACGCCCGCCCTCCGGAACGACCTCGGCGGCCGCACCGCTTCGGTGTGGTGAGTCTCACGATCGCCGCGGTCCTCCTCGCGATCCCCGTCGCCTCGGCGTCCGCCGATCCCAAGCCCTCGCTCAAGGAGCTGGCCAAGCGGGTCGAGAAGATGCACACCGAGATCGAGACGCTGAGCGAGCAGTACAACGGCCAGCGGGAGAAGCTCAAGACCGCCCAGAAGGCCGCAGAGGCCGCGAAGAAGACCCTGGCCACCAGTGAGGCCGATCTCGCCGCCAAGCGGGCCAAGGCCGCCATGCTCGCCGAGAACGCCTACATCACGGGCGGCCTGGGCCGGGTGCTGGCGTTCACCACCTCCAAGGACCCCGACACCTTCCTCGACCGCGCCGCCACCACGTACGTGCTGGAGCAGCAGCAGGGCGAGGCGGTCAACCAGGTCACCAAGGCCAGGGCGGCCGCCGAGCGGGCCAGGGCCGGCGCCAAGGCGCGCATCGACGAGGTCGAGCAGCTCGTCAACGAGCTGGGCGGCAAGCGCGACAAGATCACCAAGCTGGTCGCCAAGGTCGAGAGCAACCTGTTCAGCCGGGCGCTGGGCGAGGCCGGGCGGCCCGGCACCCGCGCGACCCGCGTCGACCTGCCGATCGTCGGCGCCGGCAAGGCCGCCCAGGCCGCGCGCTGGGCGCTCACGCAGCAGCTCAAGCCGTACGTCTGGGGCGCCGAGGGGCCGAGCTCCTTCGACTGCTCCGGCCTGGTCATGGCCGCCTACCAGAGGGTGGGCATCTCACTGCCCCACTACACCGGCAGCCAGTGGACGGCGGGCCGGCACATCCCGCGCGAGCAGCTGCGAGCGGGCGACCTGGTGTTCTTCTACAGCGACCTGCACCACGTCGGCATCTATCTCGGCGGCGGCATGATGGTGCACGCGCCGCGGACCGGTGACGTGGTGCGCATCGCCTCGATCGCCAACCGGCCGTTCGCCGGCGCCGTACGCATCGCCGACTGAGCCCCTGCCCACGGCTCGTCGGCGCCGTCGCTTGAAGTGCCCGCCGCTAGATCAGCTGGCGGCGGGCCGCCCAGGCCACGGCCTCGATCGCCGTGGCCACGCCGATGCGGTCGCAGATGCCGCGCAATCGCCGGCGTACGGTACGGCCGCTGATGTCCAGACGTCTGCCCACCCGGTCGACCGTGACTCCCTTCGCCAGCTCCGCCAGCAATGCAAGATCGGCATGGCTCAGCTCAACGCCTTCAGTGAGCACATCCATCGGGAGCCCTCCCCCCCAACAGCTGAACTTGGGCCTCTCAAGCGGGCCGAAGTCGCTCCTCGCAGACGGTAAACGCATCCTGGAAAGGTCGTCAAGCATGACAATCCGGGCCCTTGACGAGCGCTATTGACATGATCCGATATATATGACGCACTCGCGATATGTCGTTAATGATCGTCGAGCGATAGGCGCAGTCATCGAGCCTTCCGCGCAGGCCGGATCCGCGATGACGAAGGCGGTGGACGTGCTGGGTTTTGATCCATTCGACGGCGAGTTTCTGCGTGATCCTTATCCCCGTCATCGCGATCTTCGCGCGTGGACCGCTCTGTTCCGCACGCGCGCGTGATCACTCGCAGCCACCGCGCACGTCCTCCGCACCATGTGGCTCCACGATCCGCGCTCCGGCCGCGGCATCGCGCCCATGGGCGCACAGGCCCAGGTCAGCAGGCCGGGCCGATCGTATGGACGGACCCGCAGGAGCGTACCTGGCCGCGCGCCTTGGTGATCAGGGCGTCACTTTCCGCAGGTGCCGGCGTCCGAGCCCACGCCTGGAGGTGATCACCGGCGACCTGTTCGCCGCTCCGACCGGCGAGGCCGCTCTCGGAGCCGCTCCGAGGGGAGCTACTTCCGGACATGACGATCAGCGAACGCTCGGAGCGCCTGCGGAGGATCACGAACGGAGCCGCGGCCGTAGTGAGATCCCGGCGCGCACCTTGACCCGATGCTTACAGCGGCGCTCGGGCGGGGAACCGGGCGGGCCGGAAGGGAGTTTCACGACCACGCCGTGACGAGAGTGCGGGAACTGAGCGCCCGAGCCGGCCGTCGATCTCATCAGCGACGGCCGGGCCCAGGCGCACCCGGGCGGGACCGATGCGGCCCCGGGCAAGGCCGGTGCGGCCCGACAGGGCCGCACCGGGGTGACCGTGACTCAGTGGGTGGGCTTGACCAGCGGGAACAGGATCGTCTCGCGAATGTTCCTGCCGGTGAACGCCATGATCATCCGGTCGATGCCGGCGCCCATGCCCCCCGTGGGCGGCATGGCGTATTCGAGCGCCTGCAAGAAGTCCTCGTCGACCTGCATGGCCTCGGGGTCGCCCCCGGCCGCCAGCAGCGACTGCTCGACGAGCCGGCGCCGCTGCTCGATCGGGTCGTTGAGCTCGGAGTAGGCGGTGCCCAGCTCGGTGCCGAAGCCGATCAGGTCCCACTTCTCCGTCAGCAGCGGGTCGTCGCGGTGGTTGCGCGCCAGTGGGGACGTCTCCAGCGGATAGTCCATCACGAACGTGGGCTGGACCAGCGTGTGCTCGACCAGCGCCTCGAACAGCTCCTGCACGATCTTGCCCGAGCCCCACTTCGGGTCCCAGTGGATCTCGCGCCGGTCGGCCAGCTTGCGCAGCTCCTCCAGGGTGGTGGAGGTGGTGATCTCCTCGCCCACGGCCTGCGACACCGCGCCGTAGAGGGTGATGCGCGGCCACTCGGGCAGGCCGAGGTCGATCTCCTTGCCGTCGTGGACGACCACCGTGGTGTCCAGGGCGGCCACCACGGCCTTCTGGTACATCCGCTGGGTCAGGTCGGCCATGTCGTTGTAGTCGAGGTAGGTGCCGTACGCCTCGATCATGGTGAACTCGGGGTTGTGCGTCGAGTCGGCGCCTTCGTTGCGGAAGTTCCGGTTGATCTCGAAGACCTTCTCGATGCCGCCCACCACGAGCCGCTTGAGGTAGAGCTCGATCGCGATGCGAAGGTAGAGCTCCATGTCGTAGGCGTTGATGTGGGTCTGGAACGGCCGGGCCGTCGCGCCGCCGTGGATCGGCTGCAGCATCGGCGTCTCGACCTCTAGATAGCCCTCTTCGTGCCAGAAGTCGCGCACCGCGCGCACCGTGGCGCTGCGTACCCGCGCCATCGTCCTGGCCTCGTCGTTGACGATGAGGTCGACGTAGCGCTGACGCACCCGCGCCTCGGGGTCCGTGAGGCCGACGTGCTTCTCCGGCAGCGGGCGCAGGCACTTGGAGGTGATCTGCCAGCTCTCGGCCAGGATCGACAGCTCGCCCCTGCGCGAGGTGATGACCTCGCCGCTGACGCCCACGTGGTCGCCCAGGTCGACGTCACGCTTCCAGGCGGCCAGGGACTCCTCGCCGACCTTGTCGAGCGAGATCATCACCTGGAGGTCGGCGCCGCCGTCGCGGAGCGTGGCGAAGCAGAGCTTGCCGCCCACGCGGTTGAGCATGACGCGCCCCGCGACGGCGACCCGGTCGCCGGTCGCGGTGTCGGGCTCAAGGCCCTCGTATTTCTCCCTGACCTCGGCGTTGGTCGCCGTACGTGGGAAGTTCACCGGGTAAGGATCGACGCCCTCGCTGCGAAGGCGGTCGAGCTTCTCCCTCCGGATGCGCATCTGCTCGGGAAGTTCGTCGCTCACAACATCAAAGGGTAGGGGATATGGCGAACTGCAAGGGCTCGTCGGTCTGCTGCAGACTTTCTGCAAGGGCCCGCGCCTATCAATGTCTCACGAGCTCGAAGGGGGGTGCCGGCAAGGAGCCGGCCCGAGGGGAGCTCAAGGAGACGAGATGTTCAAGAAGATCGCGACCGGCCTCGCCGCCGTCGCCGCGACCAGCGCTCTGGCCCTGGCGCTTCCCGCCGCCGCCTACGCGAGCACGCCCGACGACCACTCCGAGTACTGGGGCCCCGTCTACGCCAAGCACTTCAAGGCCAAGGCGCAGGGCTGGGTGGGCGTCGACTGGGACCACGACGGCGAGTCCAACGAGGTCACGGTCAGAGGCCGGCTCTGGGACCTGGACAACCGCACCTACCGCGCCGGCGGCAAGTGCGCGTTCGTGAAGTTCGAGGCCAGTGACTTCGACCACGACTGGTCGCCGGTCTACTACAAGAAGTACTGCGGCTACCCGGGCTCGAAGTGGTTCCAGTTCCAGGAGAACGACGTCTTCAGCCTGCGGGCGAAGGTCTGCCAGATCGGCCCCCACAGCAACTTCCCCGTCAAGTGCGGCCACTGGCAGTACATCTACACCGCCGAGAGCGAGTGACGGGTGAAAGCGCGAGCGGCCCCCCACCCGAGCGGGGGGCCGCTCGTCGTGTGCCGGAGCTCAGGCGGTGTTGCGGTGGTAGATGAGCCGCAGCCCGATGAGGGTCAGCCACGGCTCGTGCACGTCGATCGAACGTGACTCACCCACGACCAGCGCCGCGTGCCCGCCGGTGGCGACGACCGTCACCTCGTCGGGGTCGTCGGCCAGTTCGGCCGTCATGCGCTCGACGATGCCGTCCACCTGGCCGGCGAAGCCGTAGATGATCCCGGCCTGCAGCGCCTCGACGGTGTTCTTGGCGATCACCGAGCGCGGCCTGACCAGCTCGACCTTGTGCAACTGGGCTCCGGCGGCGGCCAGGGCGTCCACCGAGATCTCGATGCCGGGGGCGGTGACCGCGCCGACGTATTCGCCCTTGGCGGAGACGGCGTCGAACGAGGTCGCGGTGCCGAAGTCGACGATGACGCAGGGGCCGCCGTACTGGTCGATGGCGGCCAGCGCGTTCACGATGCGGTCGCTGCCGACCTCTTTGGGGTTGTCCATCCGTACGGGCACCCCGGTGCGGATGCCCGGCTCCACGATCACGGCGGTCACGTCGCCGTAGTAACGGCGGCACATCTCACGCATCTCGTTGAGCACGCTCGGCACCGTGGAGCAGATGGCGATGCCGTCGATGTCGGCCCCCTTGAGCAGCGGCGACTGGCTCAGCAGCCCCTGGAGGACGACGGCGATCTCGTCGGCGGTACGGCGGGCGTCGGTGGCCAGCCTCCAGTGCTCGATGACGTCCTCGCCCTCGAACAACCCCAGCACCGTGTGCGTGTTGCCGACGTCGATCGTGAGCAGCATTCATTACCCCCGCAGATCCAGTGCGATGTCAAGGGCCGGCGCTGAGTGCGTCAGTGCTCCCACCGCAAGGTAGTCAACGCCAGTTTCCGCCACATCACGGGCCGATTCCAAGGTCAATCCCCCGCTCGCCTCAAGAGCAACCCTATTTTTCGCCCGATTTTTCACGATATGTACGGCACGCGCGGTGTCCTCGATCGTGAAGTTGTCCAGCAGGATCAGCTCGGCGCCTTCGTCCAGCACGGGGTCGAGCTGGTCGAGCCGGTCGACCTCCACCTCGATCGGCAGGTCGGGGTAGCGCTCCCTGACCGCCCTGAACGCCTCGGCCACCCCGCCCGCGGCCACGACGTGGTTGTCCTTGATCAGGGCGGCGTCCGACAGCGACATCCGGTGGTTCACGCCACCGCCGCTGCGTACCGCGTACTTCTCCAATGCCCGCAGGCCGGGCAGGGTCTTGCGGCTGTCGCGCACCCGCGCGCCCGTGCCGCCGACGGCCTCGGCCCAGCGCGCGGTCAGCGTGGCCACTCCCGACAGGTGGGTGAGCAGGTTGAGCGCGGTGCGCTCGGCCGTCAGCAGGGCGCGTACGGGGCCCTCGACGGTCATCAGCACGTCGCCGGCCCGCACCCGTTCGCCGTCCTTGGCCCCGCGCTCGGCGCGGGCGGCCCCGAGCCGGACGAACACCGCCTCGGCCACCGCCAGCCCGGCCACCACGCCGTCCTTGCGGGCCACCACGTCGGCCACCGCGCGCTGCCCCTCGGGGATCGTGGCCAGGCTCGTCACGTCGCCCGCGTCCTGCAGATCCTCGGCCAGCGCGCGGTCGATCAGCGCGTCCACCTCGGCCGGGTCCAGCCCGGCCGCCGTGAGCTCCTGCGCCAGGCGCGGCGTCATCGCGTCACCGTGCGGCGTGTACGTCATGCGGGGGCCCTCCTTCGTCAGGGTCACGTCGAGGTGGCCCAGCCATTCGTCGTCGTCGCGGGTGTCGTGGTCCTCGCGCCAGTGCGAGCCGCGCGTCTCCAGCCTGGCGGCCGCCGCGCCCGTGAGGATGGTGGCGACGGTGAGCAGGTTCGTGGCCTCCCACGCCTCGGTGCAGGCGGGCACCTCGACCGGGGTCCAGCGGGCGTCGCGCAGCGCCGAGGCGGTGGCGACCAGCGACTCGCGGCTGCGCAGCACGCTCGCGCCGGTGCTCATGTGAGCCTGGATCCTCGCCCTGACCCGCGGGTCCACCAGCCCTTCCGCCTCCGTGCCCGGCACCGGCTCTCCCGGCGCGGGCCGCCGCGCGTGCACGTCGGCGGCGATGCGCTCGGCGAACACGAGCCCTTCGAGCAGGGAGTTGGAGGCCAGCCGGTTGGCACCGTGCACGCCGGTGCAGGCGACCTCGCCGCAGGCGTAGAGGCCCTCGATGGAGGTACGGCCGTGCAGGTCCGTACGCACGCCGCCGCTGGCGTAATGGGCGGCCGGCGAGACCGGGATCGGCTGCGTGACCGGGTCGATGCCGTGTTCGCGGCAGACCGCGTAGATCGTGGGGAAGCGCGACTCCCACTTCTCCCTGCCGAAGTGGCGGCCGTCGAGGAAGACGTGGTCGCGGCCGGTGGCCCGCATCGTGCGCATGATGGCCTTGGCCACCACGTCGCGCGGCGCGAGGTCGCCCAGCTCGTGCGCGCCCTCCATGAACCGGCGGCCTTCGTGGTCGATGAGGAAGGCACCCTCGCCCCTGACGGCCTCGGAGATCAGCGGCTGCTGCCCGGTCGAGCCCTCGCCGAGCCACAGCACGGTCGGATGGAACTGGACGAACTCCAGGTCGCGCACCACCGCTCCGGCCCGCAGCGCGAGGGCCACGCCGTCGCCGGTGGAGACGACCGGGTTGGTGGTGGCGGCGTAGACCTGGCCCATGCCGCCGGTCGCCAGCACCACCGCCCTGGCGTGCACCGCGCCCACGCCGTCGCGCGCGCCCACGCCCATGACGTGCAGCGTCACGCCCCTGGCCCGGCCCTTCGCGTCTTTCAGCAGGTCGAGGACCAGCGCGTGCTCGATCACCTCGATCGAGCCGGCCCGCACCGCCTCGACCAGAGCCCGCTGGACCTCGGCGCCGGTGGCGTCGCCGCCCGCGTGCACGATCCGGCGGCGCCGGTGCCCGCCTTCCCTGGTGAGCTGGAGCTCCCCGTCGGCCGTCCGGTCGAAGCGGGCGCCACGTGCCATCAGCCGCCGCAGCGCGTCGGGGCCCTCGGTCACCAGCGTGCGCACCGCCCGTACGTCACAGAGCCCGACTCCCGCCAGCAACGTGTCACTCAGGTGCTCGTCGGGGGTGTCCTCCGGGTCGAGCACGGCCGCGATGCCGCCCTGGGCCCACCGGGTCGAGCCGGATGACAGCACGTCCTTGGTGACGACCAGCACCTTGGCCGCCGGCTCCAGCTCGGCGTAGCGCAGGGCCACGGTCAGGCCGGCGATGCCGGAGCCCACCACGACCATGTCGGCCGTGGCGATCCAGCCGGGATCGGGGGCGGTCAGACGCAGGGGAATCGCCGGTGCACTCATCGGGGGTCTCCTCACTGAGGCGATTTCGTCACTATGACGATAACGCCAGGCGCGGCGTGCCCATGCCCCGGGGGTCCTCAGGCGGGGTTGAGGGTGAGGGTGACGTTGTCGATGAGCCGCGTGGTGCCGACCCTGGCCGCCACCGCGAGCACGGCCAGGCCCTCGTACGACTCGCTCACTTCGGCGAACGTGGCCGGATCCACCAGCGCCAGATAGTCGACCTCAAGCCCGGGGCCCACCTCGTCGAGCACGGCCATGGCCGTGCGCCTGATCTCGGACGGGGCGAGGCGGGCCGCCCCCGCCCGCAGCGCCCGCGAGAGCGCCAGGGCCAGCCGCCGGTCGTCCTCGGACAGGAAGCGGTTGCGACTGGACAGGGCCAGGCCGTCGGGCTCGCGTACGGTCGGCGACCCCAGGATCTCGATCGGCAGGTCGAAGTCGGCGACCATGCGGCGGATGAGGGCGAGTTGCTGGGCGTCCTTCTGCCCGAAGACGGCCAGGTCGGGCTGGACCAGGTTGAACAGCTTGAGCACCACCGTGAGCATGCCGTCGAAGTGACCGGGCCTGGCGGCGCCCTCGACGATGCGGCCCATCTCGCCGGAGGAGACGGAGATCTGGCGGTCGGGGGCGTACATGTCCTCGACGGCCGGGTGGAACACGACGTCCACGCCTTCGGCGCGGCACACGTCAAGATCGGCGTCGAATGTACGGGGATAGCGTGAAAAATCCTCGTTTGGAGAAAATTGGAGAGGATTGACGAAGATGCTGACCACGACCTGATCGGCGCGCACCCGGGCCTGCCTGATCAGCGACCGGTGGCCCTCGTGCAGCGCCCCCATGGTCGGGACCAGCGCCACCGTGCCGGCACGGCGCGCCTTGACCAGGTCTTCCCGGTTGCCGGCGACGATCAGCTCCATGAGTGCCCTCCAAGCGCGACGATCAGGTCCATATATTGCCCCCTAGCGCGTCGAGCAGCCTCTCCGCCTCCTCGGGTTTGAGCAACCCGGCGGCCAGCGCCCGGTCCGCCGTGAGCCTGGCCAGCGCGATGTAGGCGTCGGCCGCCTCCGGGGCGGCCAGGATCAGCGCGTCCACGTGCTTGCGCACCGTGCCGGCGTCACCCCGCACGACGGGGCCGGTCAGGCCGGCGATGCCCAGCCGCAGCACGTTGTCGAGCGCCGCGCCGAGCAGCGGGCCCAGCATCCGGCCCGGATGCTCGACGCCGATGCCGCGCAGCAGGTCGGAGGACTCCGCGATGAGCGTGACCATGTGGTTGGCGGCTCCGGCCAGGGCCGCGTGGTAGAGCGGGCGGTCGGAGTCGGCGATCCACACCGGCTCGCCGCCCATCTCGATCACCAGCGCCTCGGCCACCGGCCGCAGCACGTCGGGCGCGGTGACGCCGTACGAGATGCCGGTGAGCTTGTTGAGGTCGTCGTCCCTGCCGGTGAAGGTCATCACGGGGTGCAGGGCGAGGGGCAGCGCGCCCGCCTCGGCCGCGGGGTCGAGCACCGACAGCCCGTACGCCCCGCTGGTGTGCACCAGCATCTTGCCCTGGAGGTCGGCGCCCGTGCTGGCCAGCCCGCTGACCAGGCCGGGCAGCGGGTCGTCCGGCACGGTGAGCAGGATGAGCTGGGCCGCGGCCACCACCTCGTCCGGCCTGGACGGCGAGAGACCGAGCCGCTCGGCCGCCCACCGCTGGGAGGTGTCGGACACTCCGCTGGCGGCCACCACGCGGTGCCCCGCCTGCGCCAGCGCGGCACCGAGAGCCGAGCCGACCTTGCCCGCCCCCAGCACGCCGACAGTCAGCCGGGCCGGGCGATCCCCTGCGTCCATGACGTCTCACCCCTGTCGTAATGGCACCGCCGACCAGCGTAACGGCCTTGCGAGAGTGCCAGCGTGACGAGTGCTTTGCCGCGCGTTGAGTTAACGACAAAAGCGACAAGGGCACACAAAGAACGCACCCCCTGTCGGAAGAGATGAGGAGAGGGGTCACCGCATGAAAGCGGGCGCCACGTCCCTTGCCGGAACCTGACGCCCGCACATCGCGACCCCTTGGAGGTGCGCCGGCTGGTCATCCGCCGACTGACCAGTTGGGGACACGAACCCGGGCCGGCCTGCGCCGGCCCGGGTTCGCCGCTGTCAGTGGTGGCTCGGCGCGTACGCGTTGGCCCCGCCCTTGCAGCCCGCCACGGCGAGGCCGATGACCGCGATGGCGTTGCCGCAGATGTTGATCGGGGCGGTGATCGGCAGGTGCACCTGGTTGCCGGAGAGCACACCGCCGGCGCCGTTGGTGATGTCGGCGTGGGCCGGGGCGGCCATCGACAGCATGGCGGCGGCACCTGCGACGACCAGGACCTTCTTCAGCATGAGGGCTCCTCTCAGTTTCGCGGCTTCGCGCCGCGAGTGCTCGGGGAGCGATCCGCTCCGCCGGTAGGGGATGGCGCAACGCGATCACTCGATGACAATGGGTAAACGCTACCGCAAGTCGGAGACATTGAGTAGTCATATGATGACAGTGCGTGCCCGTCGCGAGTCATGAGATAGTCCAGAACATGTGGCTCACCTGGCGCGTCGCCACCGAGCGCGCGCTGTACGGCGAGGAGGGTTTCTACCTCCGCGAACGCCCGTCGGGCCACTTCCGCACCTCGGTCAGCGCCTCGGCCGCCTTCGCCGGAGCCGTGCTGGCGCTGCTCGCGGAAGTGGACGCCGAGCTGGGCAAGCCCGACGTGCTCGACCTGGTCGACATCGGCGCGGGCGAGGGCGTGCTGGTCGCCCAGGTCCTGGAGTCGGCGCCGCCCGCGTTGCGCGATCGGCTGCGGATCACGGCGGTCGACCTGTCCCCCAGGCCGCCCGACCTGCCCGGGCGCGTCCGCTGGTCCGGCGAGGTGCCCAACGGCATCGTGGGGCTGGCCATCGCCAACGAGTGGCTGGACAACGTGCCGCTCGACGTGGCCGAGCAGACCGCTGAAGGGCCGCGCCTCATCCTGGTCGACGTGCGCACGGGCGAGGAGCGGCTCGGCGGGCCGCTGCGCCCGGCCGACCGGGCCTGGCTGGAGCGGTGGTGGCCGCTGACCCGCGTGGGCTCGCGGGCCGAGATCGGCCTCCCCCGCGACGAGGCATGGGCCTCGGTCCTGGTACGTCTCCGCAGAGGCCGGGCGATAGCCATCGATTATGCACACCCTGTGGACAACCGGCCGTTGTGCGGCACGCTGACCGGGTACCGCGACGGCGCGGTCGTCACCCCCGTACCCGACGGGACCTGCGACATCACCGCACATGTCGCCCTCGACGCGTGCGCGGCGGCCGGGATCAGGGCCGGTGCGATATCCACAACCTTGTCCACACAGCGCGCGGCGCTGCGCGAGCTGGGGGTCACCGGCGCGCGTCCGCCGCTCGACCTGGCCCGGGTCGATCCGCGCGGCTATCTCAGGGCGCTGGCGCGGGCCTCGGAGGAGGGCGAGCTGATCGATCCTTCGGGGCTCGGCGGCTTCGGCTGGCTCAGCCAGCAGCGGTGAGCGTAAGCGCCGCTCTCAGGCGGTGGCGGTGAGGTCGAGGCTTCGCAGGCCGCGAATGATGTAGCCGGGCTTCCACGCCGGCTCCTCGCGCAGCTCCAGCGTGGCCGCCCGGTCCAGCAGCGCGCCGAACGACTCCGCCAGCTCGATCCTGGCCAGCGGCGCGCCCAGGCAGAAGTGGATGCCCGCGCCGAACGAGATGTGCGGATTGTCGGCACGACCCACGTCGAGCCGGTCCGGGTCCTCGAACACGTCCTGGTCCCGGTTCGCCGAGCCGAACAGCAGCGCCACCTCCGAGCCGCGCGGGATCCGTACACCGTGCACCTCGATGTCCTCCAGCACCCAGCGCTCGAACATCTGCAACGGCGTGTCCCAGCGCATCAGCTCCTCGACGGCGGTGGGCAGCAGGGACCGGTCCGCGCGCAGCCTGGCCAGCTCGCCGGGGTTCCTGAACAGCGACCACCAGCCGTTGCCCGTCACGTTCACGGTGGCCTCGTGGCCGGCGTTGAGCAGCAGGACGCAGGTGCCGACCAGCTCGTCCTCGGTCAGCTCCTCGATCTGGGTGAGCGCCGAGATCAGGTCCTCGCCCGGGGCGCGGCGGCGTTCGGCGGCCAGGGCCTTGAGGTAACCGGCGAACTCCGACGCCGCGCGCACCGCGGTGTGCTGGGCCTCGGGGGCGGGGTTGAGCTCATACATGCCGCAGATGTCGGCCGACCAGGGGCGCAGCAGGTGGCGGTCCTGGTCGGGGATGCCGAGCATCTCCGCGATGACGGTCACCGGGAGCGGCTCGGCCACCTCGGCGATCAGGTCACCGCCGCCCTTGTCTACATACGCCGCCACCAGGTCCCCCGCGATGGCACGGACGCGGGGGCGCAGCGAGTCGACCATGCGCGGCGTGAACGCCCTGGAGACCAGCCGGCGCAGCCTCGTGTGCACCGGCGGCTCCACGTCGAGCATGCCCGCTCTGATCACCCGCCAGAACGGCTCCTGGAACTCCGGCTCCGCCGGCCTGCCGAACTCCTCGTGGGTGGCCACGTGCAGGTAGGAGCGGCCCAGCCGGCGGTCTCTGAGCAGCGCGTTGACGTCGGCGTGCCGCGCGATGAGCCACTGGCCCGTCGGCTCGAAGTAGGTGACGGGCGCCTCGCGCCTCAACTCGTCGTACACGCGGTACGGGTACGCCACGAAATCCGGATTCCAAGGATCAAAGCCCACTATTTCATCTTAGGATGGGGTTTCTCCTTCCTGGACGGCCTGCCGCCTCCTGGTGTGCCTGCTGCGCACCCGGATGTTGAGCAGCTCCACGACGACCGAGAACGCCATCGCGAAGTAGATGTAACCCTTCGGGATGTGCTGGTCGAGGCCCTCGGCGACGAGCACCACCCCGATCAGCACCAGGAACGACAGCGCCAGCATCTTGATGGTCGGATGCGCGTCCACGAACCGGCTGATCGGCCCGGAGGCGAACAGCATCACCACCACGGCCACCACGACCGCCGCGATCATCACGCCCAGCTCGTCCACCATGCCGACGGCGGTGATCACGGAGTCCAGTGAGAACACCACGTCCAGCACCATGATCTGCACGATCACCGACGTGAAGGAGACGGCGGCGGCCTGCTTGCCGTCCTTGCCGGCCGGGGCCTCCATGCTGTGGTGGATCTCGGTGACGCTCTTGCCCAGCAGGAACAACCCGCCGAGCAGCAGGATGAGGTCGCGTCCCGAAATTTCCTGACCTAGCACCGTGAACAGCGGCTGCGTGAGCTGAACCACCCATGACAGGCCGAACAGCAGAAGCAGCCGGCTGAGCAGAGCCGCCGCCAGACCGAGCACACGGGCCCTGTCGCGCTGCTCGGCGGGCAGCTTCCCGGCGAGGATGGAGATGAAAATGATGTTGTCGATCCCCAGCACGATCTCCAGGGCGACCAGGGTGAAGAAGCCGATCCAGATATTCGGATCGGCCACCCAGTCCAGCATCGGGTACCTCCATGACTCGGGGGTTGATGGGGTTTCCCGGTAGCAACGAGCCGAGCCGAGCATTAGTTCGCGGGGTTGCGATTCATGCCGGGGTGTCGGTTATAGTTCCCCTCGTAGGTCATGAGTGCCAGCGACAAGCCCCGGCTAGCTGGCCGGCAACCCTCGCGTCCGCGGCGGGGTGCCCCGGGTGAAGACCTGGTCCGTCACGAGGTGTGGCGGGCAAGCGCGGGCTCCGTGGCTGCTTCCAGGGGTCCGATGGCCCTTCAGGAGGTACCCCTGTGTCCACTCTGACGATCTTCAACTCCGCCCGTACGCCCGAGGCCGCCCCCGCCTCCGCGACGAGCCGGCCCATTCCCGCCGTGCTGGGCGCCGACCTGGAGGTGCCGGTCAAGGGCGGCAGGCTGGTGGGGTACGCCAACCTGGACTACGCGGCCAGCGCGCCCTGTCTTGAGCCGGTCAGCGCCGCCGTCACCGCCGCGCTCCCGGCCTACTCCAGCGTCCACCGCGGCGCCGGCTACGCCTCCCAGCTCACCACCGCCCGGTACGAACAGGCCCGCCACACGGTCAGGGCCTTCGTCGGCGCCCGCCCCGACGACTCCGTGATCTTCACCCGCAACACCACCGACGCCACGAACCTGCTGGCCGGCTGCCTGCCCGAAGGCACCACCACGGTGGTCTTCGACACCGAGCACCACGCCTCCCTGCTGCCCTGGCGGCACGCCGTGCGGCTGGCGCCGCCCGCCTTCCCCGGCGAGGCCGTGCGCGCCGCCGACGAGGCGCTGGCCGCGATCGAGGGGCCCAAGCTGCTGGTCGTCACCGCCGCCTCCAACGTCACCGGCGAACTGTGGCCGATCGCCGCGCTGGCGCACATCGCGCATCGGCACGGGGCCAGGATCCTGGTGGACGCGGCGCAGCTCGTACCGCATCGGCGGCTCAACCTGACCGCGCTCGACCTGGACTACGTCGCCTTCTCCGGGCACAAGCTGTACGCGCCCTTCGGGGCCGGCGCGCTCGTCGGGCGCAGGGACTGGCTGGCCGAGGGTGAGCCGTACCTCAGGGGCGGGGGCGCGGTGCGCTCGGTCGGGGAGAGCGTGGAGTGGCACGACGACCCCGAGCCCAGGCACGAGGCGGGCACCCCGAACGTGCTCGGCGCCATCGCCCTGGCCGCCGCCTGCGACGCGCTGACCGCGACCGGCTGGACCGCGCTGGTGCGGGAGGAGGAGCGGCTGATCGCGCGGCTGCGCTCGGGGCTGGCTTCGATCGAGGGCGTACGTGAGCTGTCCCTGTGGGGGGACGACCACCCGCGCGTGGGCATCGTGTCGTTCACCGTGGCCGGGTACACGGCGCGCGAGGTGGCCGAGGCGCTGTCCGGCGAGTACGGCATCGGGGTGCGCGACGGCAAGTTCTGCGCGCACCCGTTCGTCCGGCACCTGCTGGGCACGTCCAACAGCGCCTCCGACGGGGCCTCCGACGGGGCCCCCGACGGCGACTGCGCGGACGACACCGGCTCGGCGGTGCGGGCCTCGATCGGCATCGGGAGCACGCAGGAGCACGTGGACCGGCTGATCGAGGCCGTGCGGGACCTCGTCTCCCGCCGCTGAGCCCGGAGGTCAGCGGTTCGGCGGCTTGTGGTGCTGCGGCGGCTCGTCGGAGACGAGCGCGTCGATCTCCCTCATGTCGTCGTCGTTGAACCTCCCGGAGCCGGTCGGGCCGGTCGAGCGGGTCGTGTCGGGCGCGGCCGGCTGCCTGGGCACCTCCGGGCGGTCTGCCGGGACGTCCCGATCGGCGGGCGTCATGGGCCCGCCGGTGCGACCGGCCTGAGCCGTTCCCGTGGCGGTCGTGCCCGCTGCGGTACCCGCGGCCGTGCCCGCCGCCATGCCCGCGTCTCCCCTGCTCGGGGCGTGCGCGGCCAGTTCCTCCTCGGCCACCCGCCGCTCCCCGCGCCTGTGGAGGACCGAGGTGAAGATGGCGTCCAGCCCGATGCGCCCGCCACCCAGGGCGAGGAACAGCAGGCACAGCGCGCCGAGCGCCCCCGGCAGCTCCCAGCCGTTGTTCGCCGACAGCACGCCGTGGCTCCCGTGCACGAACACGATCGCGCCGATCATGTTGATCAGCAGCAGCAACGCCACCGGACGCACCAGCAGCCCGAGGATCAGGAAGACGCCGCCGACGGTCTCGACAATGGTCGAGAATCCGGCCGCCATCACCGGCATCGGGATGCCCATCTCCCGGAAACCCTCGGAAGCGGCGCTGAGCCCGCCCTGCCACTTCTGCCAGCCGTGCGCGAGGAAGATCACGCCGGTGGCGACTCGTGCGATCAGAGCTGCGACATCAAAAAGAACTCTCTTCATGGTGTTTTCTCCCCCCGTTACCGGTATTCCTCCCCATGTCCGGCTTCGGGATGCGTTTCCATACCATCTCTTGACCATCCCCCGCGCTGGATCACGTCCGGGTACGGTGGCAGCATTGCCGTATGACGGAACGAGTGGTCGGAATCGGCGCGGGCGCGAAAGAGCTGGCCACCGAGGACATGATCCTCAACATCGGCCCGCAGCACCCGTCCACCCACGGGGTGCTCAGGCTACGGCTGACCCTCGACGGCGAGCGCATCGCCACCGCCGAGCCGATCATCGGCTACATGCACCGGGGCGCGGAGAAGCTGTTCGAGGTGCGTGACTACCGTCAGATCATCATGCTGGCCAACCGCCACGACTGGCTGTCCGGCTTCGCGAACGAGCTGGGCGTGGTGCTCGCCGCCGAGCGCCTGCTGGGCATGGAGCCGCCGGTCAGGGCCGTGTGGGCGCGCACACTGCTGGCCGAGCTCAACCGGGTGCTCAACCACCTGATGTTCCTCGGCTCCTATCCCCTGGAGCTGGGCGCGATGACGCCGCTGTTCTACTCCTTCGACGAGCGCGAACGCATCCAGGCCGTCATGGAGGAGATCTCCGGCGGGCGCATGCACTACATGTTCAACCGGGTCGGCGGGCTCAAGGAGGACCTGCCGCTCGGCTGGCTCGACCGGGTGAGCCAGGCCGTCGCCGAGACCCGCCGCCGCGTCCCCGACATCGAGAACCTCATCCTGCACAACGAGATCTTCATCGCGCGCACCAGGGGCGTGGGCGTGCTCACCCGCGAGCAGATCATGCAGTACGGCGTCAGCGGCCCCATCGCCCGCGCCTCGGGCGTCGACTTCGACCTGCGCCGCGACGAGCCGTACCTGGCCTACCCCGAGCTGCCGGTGAAGGTCGTCACCCGGAGCGCGGGCGACTGCCACGACCGCTTCGAGGTGCTGTTCGAGCAGCTCAAGGTCTCGCTGGACCTGGCCGACGCCTGCGTCGAACGGCTGCGCTCGCTGCCGCCCGGGCCGATCAACCAGCGGCTGCCCAAGGTGCTCAAGGTGCCGGAGGGCCACACGTACGCGTGGACGGAGAACCCGCTCGGGATCAACGGCTACTACCTGGTGTCGAAGGGCGACAAGACGCCGTGGCGGCTCAAGCTGCGCTCGGCCTCCTACAGCAACATCCAGGTGCTGCGCGAGATGCTGCCCGGGCATCTCGTGGCTGACATGGTGGCCATCCTCGGCTCCATGTTCTTCGTGGTAGGTGACATCGACAAGTGACCTCCGCCCCCGTCCCCGCCCCCAGCCCTGCCCCCGACCCTTCCGCGGAACGCGACAAGTACGTCGACTGGCTGCGCGCGCTGAGCCTGGTCGTCGTGGTCCTGTGGCACTGGGCCTTCACCATCCTGGAGTGGAAGCCGCACGGCCCCGAGCCCACCAGCCCGCTGGGCTTCACCTCCGGCCTGTGGATCCTCACCTGGCTGCTGCAGGTGCTGCCGCTGTTCTTCTACGTCGGCGGCCACGTGCACCTGCTGTCCTGGCGCCAGGCCAGGGCGCGCGGGGTCGGCATCGGCTCGTTCGTCGCGCGGCGGATCAAGGCGCTGGCCCTGCCTGCGCTGGTCCTGTCCGGGGTGTGGATCGCCATCGGGGCGACGGTGACGTACACGTTCCAGGTGGACTGGATGTGGCGGGTCGTGCTGCTCGTCCTCAGCCCGCTGTGGTTCCTCGGCGTCTACCTCGTGCTGATCGCGCTGCTGCCGCTCGCGCTCTGGCTGCACAAGCGCTACGACGTGCTCACCCTCATCTGGCTCGGCGGGGCGGCGCTGGTGGTGGACGTGCTGCGCTTCCGGTACGAGGTCGAGGGCGTCGCCTGGCTCAACATGATCATCATCTGGGGGCTGGCCCACCAGGCCGGGTTCTTCTACGACCGCGTCGTCGAACTGCCCAGACGCTATGACGTGGCACTGCTGTGGACGGGGCTGTTCGCCCTGTTCGGGCTCGTCTACTCCGGCATCTACCCGGGCTCGATGGTCGGGGTGCCCGGCGACAAGTGGTCCAACATGGCGCCGCCCACGTTCGTCATCGTCGCGCTGCTGCTCTTCCAGATCGGGCTGGTCGAGGTGCTGCGCCCGGCCATGGAACGGGTGCTGGAACGGCCGGGCTGGCGGCGGCTCAACGAGTTCATCAACCGCTACGCGCTGCCGCTTTTCCTCTTCCACACCACCGGGATGGCCATCTCCCTGGGCCTGTCGTGGTGGCTGTTCGGCTCGCTGGGCGACCGGATCCCGCCGGACACGGTGTGGTGGCTGGAACGCCCGATCGCCGTCATCGGGCCGCTCATCTGCACGGCACCGGTCATCTATCTCTTCGGCCGCCGTCGTGCCCCCCGCCGTGCCCCCCGCCGGGCCCGCGTCGGGCAAACGCAGGACAAGGGCGTCGGCGGGTCCATAAGCTCGGGACATGGCTGAGATCGCCTTCCGGGCCAACGCCGAAGACGAGCGGATCATCCGCACCGCCCTTCGCGAAGACGAACGGCCGAGTGACGTCCTGCGCCGCGCGCTGCGCCTGCTCCAGCGCGAGATGTGGCACGACCGCCTGGCCGCGGCGGCCCGCAAGGCCGTGGAGGGCCTGGGCGAGCACAACTAGAGCCCTAGTCGCGTCCGTTCTGCCGGTACTGGCCCTGTTCTTCCGGATCCTTGGGGATGCGGCAGGCGTGCTCCAGGTAGAGGGCGGCGCAGACCAGCACGACGCACGACACGAACGACCCGGCCGAGACGAAGAACTCGCCGCGCGGCGTCTCCCGGTCGAGCAGCTGCACGGTGTGCAGGGCGAATCCGGCGAAGATCCCGCCGAAGGCCGCCCCCGCGTACGCCGACGCCTTCGCCAGGGCGGCCAGCCGGGCCACGGCCAGCGGCTCGACCGGCTTGGTGTCGGGCTTCCTGGCGATCCTGGCCTTGGTCGCCCAGCCGCTGTAGCCCTCGCCGACGGCCAGCAGCAGGACCGTGGGGATCGCGGTCCAGGGCATGAGAGGCAGCTCGGAGTAGATCGGCCGGATCAGCGCCCAGGTCAGCAGGGCGAGGACGGCGAAGATGCCGGCCAGGAGGCCGGGATGGGTGGGCTTCAATCGGGCCTCTGCAGCTTGAGATCGTCGCGCAGCCGCACGCCCTGCTCCTCGACCGCCTCCAGCAACTCCGCCACCCGGCCGTGCCCCGGGACCACACCCTCGGGGTCGGCCTTCGACCAGGGCACGAGCACGAACGCGCGCTCGTGGGCCCGTGGATGCGGCAGCGTCAGGTCAGGGTCGTCGCTGACCTGGTCGCCCACCACGATCAGGTCGATGTCGAGGGTGCGCGGGCCCCAGCGCTCCTCGCGTACGCGGCCGAAGGCGTTCTCCACGCTCTGGGCCCGCTCCAGCAGGGTGCGCGGCGCGAGCGTCGTCTCGGCCACCACGATCGCGTTGAGGAAGGGCCGCTGCCCCTCCGGCCCTCCTACGGGGTCGGTCTCGTAGACGGGGGACGCCTTGACGAACTCCAGCCCCGGTGCGTCGAAAAGGGTGTCCACGGCACCCTGCAACGTCTGGAACCGGTGCCCCAGGTTGCTGCCGAGAGAGAGCACGACCTTCATCCGCGGCTCCGCTCAATCGTCACGATCACGTCGTCGAACGGCAGCGGGATCGGCGCCGCCGGCTTGTGCACGCTCACCTCGACCTTACGCACCGGCTCGCCCGCCAGGCACACGTCCGCCAGGCGCTGCGCGAGCGTCTCGATCAGCTCGACCGGCTCGCCCTCCACCACCTCGACCAGCGCCTGCGCCAGCTCCCCGTAGTGGACGGTCTTGGTCAGGTCGTCGCCGGCCGCCGCCGGCGCGGTGTCGAGGAACAACGTCGCGTCCACCACGAACTCCTGCCCGAGCTCCCGCTCGGCGGCGAGCACGCCGTGTCTCCCCCTGGCCCGCAGGCCCTTGAGAGTGATGCGATCAGGGCTCAAGCTCGCCTTCCTCCTCCTCGTCGTCATCCCCTTGCAGCACCGGCGAGCCGTGGTGCATCCACAGGCGCCAGCCCTGCGGGGTGCGGAGGTAGACGTTGCTCGCCACCACCTTGCCCGCGGCGAAACTGGCCTCACCCTCCTCGCCCGCGGTCAGGATGTTCTCCACACAGGTCAGGACGGCCACGTCACCCAGCACGGTCGTGTTGACGTCGGTCAGCACGAACTGGATGTAGGTCGTGTTGGCCATGATCAGGGCCCACGACCGCAGCACCTCGGAGCGGCCCGTCAGCAGGGTCCAGCCCGGATGGACGCAGCTCACCTGGTCGTCGGTGGTGTCCTCGGCCCAGATCTCCGTCATCTTGTCCAGGTCCGCGCTCTCGATCGCGGTGTAGAACTCCTGGTTGACCGTCTCGATGGCGGCGGTGTCGACGCTCATGTGTTGGCTCCGGCTCTCTTCCATGCGGCTGCCACGCGCACGGCATCGGCATTGGGACCTACTTCGTGCACGCGTACGCACCACGCGCCGGCCTGCGCGGCCAGCGCGGTCACGGCCAGCGTGGCGTCGTCGCTGCGGCTGAACGGCCGGGGCGTGCCGTCGGCGTCGGCCAGCAGCCGCCCCAGGAAACGCTTGCGCGACGCCCCGATGAGCAACGGATAACCCAGCTCCGTCAGCTCAGGGATGCCCGCGAGCAACGCCCAGTTGTGCTCGGCGTTCTTGGCGAAGCCGAGACCGGGATCGAGCACGATCTGCTCCTCCGTGACCCCCTCCGCCAGCACCAGGTCGACTCGCTTGCTCAGCTCCTCGCGCACCTCCGTGACCACGTCGGCGTAGACGGCGCGGGTGTCCATGTCATGGCTGTGGCCGCGCCAGTGCATCACGACGTAGGTGACGCCGGTCGCGGCCACCACGCGCGGCATCTCGGGATCGGCCAGACCGCCGCTCACGTCGTTGACGAGCTGGGCGCCCGCCTCCACCGCGGCCTTGGCCACCTCGGCGCGCATCGTGTCGACGCTGACCGCAACGCCCTCCGAGCGCAGCGCCCTGATCACCGGGACGACCCTGGCCAGCTCCTCTTCGAGCGAGACCCTGGCCGCGCCTGGACGGGTGGACTCGCCGCCCACGTCGACGATGTCGGCGCCCTCGCGCACCAGCTCAAGGCCGTGCTGGATGGCGGCCGCCTCGTCGAACCACAGGCCGCCGTCGGAGAACGAATCGGGCGTCACATTGACCACGCCCATGACGAGGCACCGCTCCGCACCTCCCGGCACGCTGATGGGCACGCTAGTCATGGGCCAAGCCTAGGCGCTTCCCCACACTTGCTGACATCGTGGGTACCCCGTTCGTCCTCAGCGGCCCAGGATGAGCGCCATCGCCTCGGATCGGGTGCTGTCGCTGCTGCGGAAACTGCCGCGGACGGCGGAGGTGACGGTCTTCGCGCCCGGCTTGCGTACGCCGCGCATGGTCATGCACAGGTGCTCGGCCTCCACCACCACGATCACTCCGCGCGGCTCCAGCACGCGCATCAGCGCGTCGGCGATCTGGGACGTCATGCGCTCCTGCACCTGGGGGCGGCGGGCGTAGACGTCGACCAGGCGGGCCAGCTTCGACAGGCCCGTGACCTGGCCCTTGGTGTTGGGGATGTAGCCGACGTGGGCCAGGCCGTGGAACGGGACCAGATGGTGCTCACAGGTCGAGTAGACCTCGATGTCGCGCACGAGCACCATCTCGTCGTGATCGACGTCGAAGACCTTCGTGAGCACCTCTTCCGGCGTCTGGCCGAGCCCGGAGTACTGCTCGGCCATCGCGCGGGCGACCCGGGCGGGCGTCTCGATCAGACCGTCACGATCGGGATCCTCGCCGATGGCGTAGAGGATCTCGCGTACGGCCTTCTCGATCCGCCCCAGGTCGACGTCGTGCTGTGTCACGCACTGTCCCCTGACGGCAGTGCGCCCTGATGCCCCGCGGTGAGCGAGCCGTTGGCCGACTGCTCCTTCGGCGTCAGGATCGGCGGGCGGTCGGAGGGGAGCCGCTTGCCGTAGCCCGCGTAGGACGGGCGGTGCTCCTTGACGACCACCGGCGCGAAGATCTCCAGCACCTGGGCGCGGGAGAGGGTCTCCTTCTCCATGAGCTCCAGCACCAGGTTGTCGAGCACGTCGCGGTATTGCACCAGGATGTCCCAGGCCTGGTCGTGCGCCGTCTCGATCATCCGGCGGACCTCCTCGTCGATCGTGGAGGCGATCTTCTCGGAGTAGTCGCGCTCGTGGCCCATCTCGCGGCCCAGGAAGACCTCCGCCTGGCCGCTGCCGAACTTACGGGCGCCGAGCTGCTCGCTCATGCCGTATTCGGTCACCATGCGGCGGGCGACGGCGGTGGCCTTCTCGATGTCGTTGGAGGCGCCGGTGGTGGGCTCGTGGAAGACGAGCTCCTCCGCCGCGCGGCCGCCGAGCAGCATCGCGAGCTGGTCCATCATCTCGGACCTGGTGGCCAGGAACTTGTCCTCCATCGGCAGCGTCATCGTGTATCCGAGGGCGCGGCCACGGGACAGGATCGTGATCTTGTGGACCGGGTCGGAATTGGGTAGCGCGTGCGCCACCAGTGCGTGACCGCCCTCGTGGTAGGCGATCATCTTCTTCTCCTTGTCGGACATGACCCGCGTCTTGCGCTCGGGCCCTGCCATGACACGGTCGATCGACTCCTCAAGGGTGTCCATCGTGATCAGCTTCTGGTCGGCCCGCGCGGTGAGCAGGGCGGCCTCGTTGATCACGTTGGCCAGGTCGGCGCCGGTGAACCCGGGGGTGCGGCGCGCGATGACGTCGAGGTCGACGTCGGGGGCGAACGGCTTGCCGCGGCCGTGGACCCGCAGGACGCCCTTGCGGCCCTCGAGGTCGGGACGGTCGACGGTGACCTGCCGGTCGAAGCGGCCAGGACGCAGCAGCGCCGGGTCGAGGATGTCGGGCCGGTTGGTCGCGGCGATGAGGATCACGCCGCCCTTGACGTCGAAGCCGTCCATCTCGACCAGCAGCTGGTTGAGCGTCTGCTCGCGCTCGTCGTGACCGCCGCCCAGGCCGGCGCCGCGGTGGCGGCCGACGGCGTCGATCTCGTCGATGAAGATGATCGCCGGGGCGTTGGCCTTGGCCTGCTCGAACAGGTCGCGCACGCGCGAGGCGCCGACGCCGACGAACATCTCGACGAAGTCGGAACCGGAGATCGAGTAGAACGGCACCCCGGCCTCACCGGCGACGGCGCGCGCCAGCAGCGTCTTGCCGGTGCCGGGCGGGCCGTACAGCAGCACGCCCTTGGGGATCTTGGCGCCGATCGCCTGGAACTTGGCCGGGGCCTGGAGGAACTCCTTGATCTCCTGGAGCTCCTCGATGGCCTCGTCCGCGCCGGCGACGTCGGCGAAGGTGGTCTTGGGGGTGTCCTTCGTGATGAGCTTGGCCTTCGACTTGCCGAAGTTCATCACTCGCGAGCCGCCGCCCTGCATCTGGTTCATGATGAACAGGAAGATCAGCACGATGATGACGATCGGCAGGAAGCTCACCAGCAGGCTGAGCAGGATGTTCTCCTGCGGCACCTCGGTCGTGAAGCTCTTCGTCTTGCCCGCGACGACCTGAGCCTGCAGCTCGTCGGTCAGCTTGGCGCCGTAACCGGTGACCCAGTCGGACTGGATCAGTTTCGTCGGCGCGTCACCCGGTTTGACCGGAACGGGGTTGGTCAGCGTCACCTCGATCCGGTTGTCCTTGTCAACGATCTTGGCGTTGCTGACGTTTCCGGCGCGAATCTGCTGAAGGACCAAGGACGTGTCGGCCGTCTTGTAATTTCCGCCGCCACTCCAGAGCTGGGTGACGAGCAGGAGCAGCACGACGATGCCCAGGATCCACAGCAGTGGCCCACGTGTAAATCGCTTGAGATCCATCCGATGCGGAACCCCTTGCGGGCCCGTCCCTTCCTGACCATGGCCTGGAACCCCGGGCTGGCCCGGGGCCGCGGCATCCGACACCGCGACTTCTGACTACCCGAAGGGGACGCGAGGTCACCCTCCCGGAGTCTGAAGGTACACCGGCACGGCGCACGGAGGGACCCGCCCGCTACACCGGTCTTGCCCTATCAACGTACGTCACGTTGCGCGATGTTCCCGGCCATCGCGGAGAGTCCTACTTATATACGTGCGGCGCCAGAGTGCCGATGAACGGCAGGTTCCGGTATCGCTCCGCGTAGTCGAGCCCATAACCGATCACGAACTCACTGGGAATGTCGAAGCCGACGTATTTCACCTCGATGGGCACCTTCACCGCGTCGGGTTTCCGCAGCGCGGTGCAGATCTCCAGCGAGGCAGGATTACGCGACTTCAGGTTTTCCAGCAGCCAGTGGAGGGTCAGGCCGGAGTCGATGATGTCCTCGACGATGAGCACATGGCGGTTGAGGATGTCGGTGTCGAGGTCCTTCAGCACGCGGACGACGCCGGACGACCTGGTGCCCGCGCCGTACGAGGACACCGCCATCCAGTCCATCTGCACCGGCACGTGCAACGCTCTGGCCAGGTCGGCCATCACCATGACCGCGCCCTTCAACACACCCACGAGCAGGACGTCCTGGCCCGCGTAGTCCTCGTCGATCCGGCCGGCGAGCTCTTTGATCTTGGCCTGGAGCTCGTCCTCGGGAATGAGGACCTTTTCCAGGTCATTGCCCATGTCGGCTGCGTCCACGTGTGGTTCCTTACGCGATGGGACTGATGGCGAATATCAGGGTGCCATATCGCCGGACGGCGGACAGACCCCCGGGCAGGTCCACCGCTTTCTGCCCGCGCCAGTCCGTGACCAGCCGGTCCACGGCCATGACGTGGGTGGCCGACAAGGCGCCGGACGGGGCGCCGGCGGCGAGCGCGGCCCGCCTCAGCACCCTCCGCCTGACGGCGTCGGGCAGCTTTTCCACCTCGGCCACGGTCACCTTTATCGACCCGCCGATATCGCTAAGAGCGCAATTCTGGTACGCCGAATCGGCCCATTCATCGAGCGCGTCCGCGTCCTGTCTCGCCAGCCCCGCCGTCCTCGCGAGCGCCTCCGCCACCCCCGGGCCCAGCTCCGCCTCCAGCACCGGCAGCACCGTACGGCGGACGCGGACGCGGGTGTAGCGGTGGTCCTCGTTGTGCGGGTCGTCCCAGGGGGTGAGGCTCAAGGCTTGGCAGGCGGCCACGGTGGTGGCTCTGGGCAGGTCGAGCAGGGGTCGCCGGTAACGACCTGACCTGGCGGCCATGCCCGACAACGACCGCGGGCCGCTGCCTCTGGCCAGGCCCAGCAGCACCGTCTCCGCCTGGTCGTCCCTGGTGTGGCCGAGCAGCACCGTCTCCGCCTTCAGCCGGTCGGCCGCCTCGGTCAGCGCCGCGTACCTGGCCTCCCGCGCCGCCGCCTCGGGTCCTCCTTGCGCGCCCACGGTGACGGTGAGCGCTTCGGCAGGCTCCAGCCCCATGCCCTGGGCCACCTTCACCACCGCTTCCGCCCGCTGCGCCGACCCCTCCTGCAGCTGGTGATCCACGGTGACCAGCCCCGCGCGCAGGCGCGCACGGGGTGCGACGAAGGAGAGCGCGGCGGCCAACGCCAGCGAATCGGCCCCGCCACTGCACGCGACCAGCACGAGCGCGCCCGCCGGCACGTCGGCCAGCGCCTCACGCACTGCCCTGCGAACGTCGGCAACAGCCGGATGCGGCCCCACACCCCCATTCTCCCGCGCCCCCATCCCCCAACGCGACGGCAGACTCCTTGAGCCGCGTCGCCGGGAAGGGCGGTGAAGGGGCGTAGGGGGGGTGGGCAACACCGACACGGGCAAGCCGGGCGTCGTACACCAGCGCGGGGCACCACCGCACCACACCCCGCCGACGCGGCGCGGGGCGAATGAGGCGGACGTCGGATCGGACGGGGAAGCGGGGTGGGGTGCCGAAGACCGTGGTGCTAGGCGGGGAGGGCTGGGGTGCCGATCACTCGGGTGATCCAGAGGGTGGGGTCGGCGATTTCCGGGGTCGTGGGGAGGGTTTGCGGGGAGGTCCAGATCTTGTTGAAGCCGTCCATCCCCACCCGGTCCACCACCGTGCGGACGAAGGCCGAGCCCTCCGCGTACTGCTTCATCTTGACCTCGATCCCCAGCAGCCGCCGCACCGTGCGGTCCAGGCGGGAGCCGCCCTCGCGGCGCTGGGCGAACTTGGCGCGGATGTCGGCCACCGAGGGGACCACCGACGGGCCTACCGCGTCCATGACGTAGTCTCCGTGGCCCTCGACGAGGGTCATGACGGCGGTCAGGCGGTCGAGGATCTCCTTCTGGCCGGGCGACTGGATGGCGTCGATGAGGTTGCCCTCGCCGCCGCGCACCACGTCGGCCACCGTGTCGGCGGCGTTGCGCAGCCGTTCGAGCAGGGTGGGCAGGTCGAGGTCGGAGGCGAGCAGGAACTCGGTCATCTGCCCGCGCACGTATTCGCGCAGCCACTTGACCCCGGTGAACTGCACCCGGTGGGTCTCCTCGTGCAGGCAGACCCACAGGCGGAAGTCGTGGGGGTCGACGCCCATCTCGCGCTCGGCGTGGACGATGTTGGGGGCCACGAGGGTCAGGCGGCCGGCGGCCTCCTTGCCCGTGGGGTCGGGTGGGAGGAACAGCTCGTACTGGCCGAGTACGCGCGAGGCGAGGAAGGCCAGGACGGCGCCCACCTCGACGCCCGTGATGCGGGACCCCACGGCCGTGACGATGGCGGGCGGCTGGTTGTCGCCGCTGCCCATGCGCTGGGTCAGGGGCTCGAGCACCACCCGGAAACCCTCGACGTTGGCCTTGATCCAGCCGGGCCGGTCCACGATGGTGGCCGGCTGCGGCGCGGTCTCGGTGTGAATCTTCGTGAACTCGCGCACGTGCCCCTCGGCCTCGCGCGACAGGGTGCGGAGCTCGGTGACGGCCTGCCTGGCCTCCTCCCGGCTCACCTGAGGACCGGGGCGCACCAGGCGCGTGCCGGTCGTGACGGCCAGATCCCAGTCGATCACCTGCATACCGTCCACCGTACGTGGTTCTCCCCACGGCTGCGAAGGAGCGCGTCAGGAACGTGCCACGGTGGCGGCCAGCCGGTCGAGAACGGGCTCGGCGTTGAGGGGTACGCGGTCGGCCATGAAGGCGAACGTGACCAGCCGCCCGTCCTTCGTCGTGGCCATCCCGGCCAGCGTGTTGATGTTGTTGAGGGTGCCGGTCTTGGCGCGTACGAGACCGACCTGGCCCTTGCTGTCGCTCCTGGTGAAGCGGCGGCCGTTGCCGAGCGTGCCGGAGAAGCCGGCGATCGGCATGCCGGAGGCGACGGCGCGCAGTTCGGGGTGGGCGGCCGAGCCGGACAGGGCGAGGACCTTGGCCAGGGCGTTGGGGCTGATGCGGTTGCGGATGGACAGGCCGCTGCCGTCGGACAGCGCGACGTTCTGGCCGGCTCCGAGGCGCCGCAGGACGGCGATCACGGCGCCGGCGCCGCCGTCGAACGTCGCGGGCTTGCCCTGCTTGATGGCGACGTGGCGCAGCAGGGCCTCGGCGAGATCGTTGTCGCTGCGGGTGAGCGTGTGCTCGACCAGGGCGTAGAGGGGGGCGGAGTCGACCTTGCCGAGCTCGGCGGCCCCCGGCTGGGCCTTGGCCTGGCGTACGGACTTGGCGACGGCGATGCCCTGCTTGGCGAGCAGCCGGGCGAAGGCCGCGGCGGCGTAGCGGGGCGGGTCGGCGACGCGGGGGCTGCGGAAGCGGGGGTCCTGCCTGCCCTCGTCCATGGTGAGGGCGTAGACGGGGGCCACCTCGCCGTCGGGGATGTAGTTGCTCTTCCAGCCGGGCGCCTTGGGGGTGCCGGAGAAGAGGGAGGTGTCGTACGAAAGAGTGATCTTGCGGATGTTCTGCGCCTTGAGCGTGGCGGCGGTGCGGCGGGCGAGGGTGATCAGGCTGGCCTGCTTCGGATAGTCGTCGCCCTTGGCGGCGGGGCCGGCGAGGAGGGGGTCGCCGCCGCCGACGAGGATCGCGGTGCCGGGCTTGGGGCCCTGGACGACGCGGGTGGACAGGCGGGTGTCGGGGCCGAGCGCGGCCAGGGCCGCGGCGCAGGTGACGATCTTCGTGGTGGACGCGGGGGTGATGGCCAGGTCGGCGTTGGAGGCGAAGATCTGCTCGCCGGTGACCGTGTCGATCACGACCGCGCCCACCCGGCCGCCGAGCGCTTTGTCACCCAGGGCGCCGGTGAGCTGGCGCGTCAAAGTACCCTTAGTCGGGAGAGGTCCGTCTCCGGGCTTCACCGGCAGTTGGGCCAGCACTGGCCCGGAGGTGACCACGGGGACGGGGGAAGAGCCTTCCGCCGGTGACGACGCCGTCGGGCCGGTGGGTGTCGATCCGCTCGTCAGCGCGCTCAGGCTGAAGTCGGTGGTCATCGCGTAGACGCCGGTGACGATCGTCAGGGTTTGGAGCACGGCGAGGGTGGTCAGCATCACCCACTGGTCGCGCCGCGCCACGTCGCCTGCCCTCTCTCCTGTGTTCGCCTACGAGACATTAACGCCCAACCGGGGGTTCCCGGGGGCCTGAGCGGAGGAACCGCGGTGGAGTTCGACGTTGTCGTTGAGATTCCCAAGGGGCAACGGAACAAGTACGAAGTGGACCACGAGACCGGGAAGATCAGGCTTGACCGGCTCCTGTTCACCTCCACGCAGTACCCCGCCGACTACGGCTTCATCGAGAACACCCTCGGTGAGGACGGCGACCCGTTGGACGCGCTGGTGCTGCTGCAGGAGCCGACGTTCCCCGGTTGCTACATCACGTGCCGCGCGGTGGGGATGTTCCGGATGACCGACGAGAAGGGCGGTGACGACAAGGTGCTCTGCGTGCCGTCCACCGACCCCCGGATGCATCACATCCAGGACATCCATCACGTGTCGGAGTTCGACCGGCTGGAGATCCAGCACTTCTTCGAGGTCTACAAGGACCTGGAGCCCGGCAAGTCGGTCGAGGGCGCCAACTGGGTCGGCCGCATCGAGGCCGAGGCCGAGATCGAGCGCTCGTTCCGGCGCGCCAAGGAGGAAGGCCACCACTGACGCCTCACGCGGCGGCGGGCCTGGTGGCGCCCACCAGGTCTCCGCGCCAGATCGAGGCGACCCGCACCACGTCGCCGGTCTGCGGCGCGTGCACCATCTGACCGCGTCCGACGTAGATGCCGACGTGGTGGATGGTCGAGGGGTCGCCGGTGACGTGGGCGAAGAAGAGCAGGTCGCCGCGGCGCAGCTGGTCGAGCGGCACGTGAGGGCCCGAGGTCCACTGCGTGCCCGTCCAGTGGTCGAGGCGCACGCCGACCTTCTCCCACGCCCGCATCGTCAAGCCTGAGCAGTCGTACGTCTCCGGTCCCGCGGCCGCCCACACGTAAGGCTTGCCGAGCTGGGTGAGCGCCCAGTTCGCAGCCAGGTCGCCCATGGCCGAGCCGCCGGCGACGAGCCCGGCCAGCGCCGCCGTGCGCCGCCTGGCCAGCAGGTCGGCGCGGGTACGGGCGGCGTCGACCTTGCGCTGCAGGGTCTGCTTGCGCGCCGTGAGCTCCCTGGTCTCGCGCCGCTGCCCGGCCACCGCCCGCTCGGCGGCGAGCTTGGCCAGCCGGGCGCGCTCCGAGGCGGCCTGCTGGGCCGCGTACGCGCTGTCGGCGTGGATGCGCAGGATCGCGGCCACCTCCTGGGCGTCGCGCATCCGGCCGAGGACCGCGGCCCGCTCGCCGCTCAGGTGCCCGAGCACGCTGGCACGGTGCAGGAACCCGTCGGTGCCGCCCTGGTCGATGAGCATGCCGACGACCGGCCCGAGCGTGCCGAGCCCGCCGCCGCTCTCGGTGGCCAGCAGCGCCACGGCCTGCCTGGCCCGCTCGACCTCGCCATCGGCCGCCACCAGCCGGGCTCTGGCCTGCTGGTACGCCTGCTCGGCCTGCCGCAGCCGGACCATCTCCCCGTTGTACGCCTCCACCAGCCGCTCGACCTCGGCCGCCAGCCGCTCCAGCCGCGAGTGCGCGGTGGCCAGCTCGGCGGTCGTCCGGCTGAGCTGCTTCGACCTCTCACGCGCGGTCTGGCGGGCCTGCTTGACGTCGTGCGCGGAGGGCCCCGGCTCGGCCAGGACCGGCGGGCAGGCGGCCACGAGCAGGCAGCCCGCGAGGAGCCCGGCCCGGAATGCGCGCATAGGTCCCCCTGAAAACAGATGGTTACTCTATGCACACAGTTCCCGGCACTTCACTCACGTAACGTCACGTGAAAGTGAACAGGCTGCCAGGCTCCCTATTCACAGGCACGCTCTCGCGGGCCGGCGCCGGTCGGGACGCGGCTGCTCGGAGGCCCCGGCGCCGGACGACGCGGGAGCCGAGGTCCCGGCGCCGGACGAGCGAGGGGGTCAGCTGCCCGTTTGCGACGGGGTCGCCGAGGGCTCCTCCGTCGGGGTCGGGGTGACCGTCCCCGTCGGTGTCGCGGTCGGAGTGGGGGTCTGGGTCGGTGTGGGTGTGGGGGTGGGCGTCGGGCGCGGAGTGGGGGTACGGGTGCCGGGCCTGGGCGGGTGCGGCCTGCCGGGCGGCCTGCCGGGCGGTGAGCCGATCGTCGGCCGGCCCGGCGGCGGATCGTGCGCGGGTGTGCCGGACGGGAGCCCGTCCGGCACGGGAGCGGGGTCCGGAGCGGCGCCGTCGTTCCCGCCGGGGTCCTTGCCCGGCGGGGACCCCGGTGGGGACCCAGGTGGGGACGACGCCGTGGCCGGCGCGCCAGGGGACGAGGAGCGGACCTGGGACGGCACGGCCGGAGCCGGCGCACCGCTCGGAGTGCCGGTCACGCCCAGAGGCTGCGTGGTGGTGCTGTCGAGGATGGGCTCCACGCTCAGCGGCGAGTCGTGGGGATCGCCCTGCCAGGGCAGCCGGATGCCCGGAGGCTCACCCGTCGGCGGGAACGCGGCCGTCGCGACGCCTGTCACCCCGCCGTTCTCCCTTCCGATCCGATCGAAGATCACCGCTATCGCCACCACGGTCGCGATCGCCGCCAGCGTGCCCGCCACCGCCTTAGGCCACCGCCTGCCCTGTCGCCGCGGGGAAACGGGAAACCCGGCGGCGCCCAGCGCACTGGTGCGCCTGGCGACGTAGCGGCGGTAGGGCAGGAGCTCGGGGTCGGCGAAGCAGCTCATCACCCTGACGCGCAGGCTGCCGGGCAGCGCGGGCGCGGGCAGCAGCGCGTACACCTTGGCCGCGGACACCTGGCGGGTGCGGTGCGGCGCGCAGGTCTCGCACCGCGGCAGGTGCCTGATCAGGTGCTCGCGCATGTCCCTGGTCAGCTCGCCGCCGAACCCGGCCAGGATGCGGGCGCGCCGTGGGCAGTCGTACGGGCCCTTCCTGGCCAGGACCTCGACGGTGATCGCGTCGCCCAGGCGTTCGCGGGCCGCTTCCAGCAGCAGCTCCACCTGGCGCGGCGGTGTGGCGAGCACCTGGGCCAGCTCGTACGCGGGCAGTTCGTGCCCGTGGACGAGCTCCAGGAGCTCCCTGTCGGCCACGGGCAGGCAGTGGACCGCGTTCCAGGCCATGACGCGCAGATCGGCGTCGGCGGGGTCGTCGGGCACGGGCGCCTCGGCCAGCGCCTCGGCGGCGCCGGGTGGCGCGGTGGCTCTGCGCCGCAGGCATTCGGCGCGCGCCAGCGCGAACAGCCAGGCGCGCAGCCGGTCGGGCGTGGCCAGCGCGCCGGCGTGCGCCTCGGCGGCGATCAGCGTGTCGCGGAGCGCCACCTGCGCGCTGTCGGCGCTCAGGAGGAGGGACCAGCAATAGCGGTAGACGCTCTCCGCGTACGCGTCGTAGAGCGCGCTGAGCGCTGCGGGATCACGGGCGCGGAGTGCTTCGACCAGAACGCGGTCAGTCATGTGACCGAAGGTAATGGATCGGTAACTAGCAGTTCTACCGGTTCCACGCCGAAGGCATCACTTGTCAGGCGAAGAACCGGAAAATTGTCCCGACATTCCGGATAGGCGCGACATATTTATTGCTTGTGCTCGGACACCACCTGCGTGCTCCGGTCCACCGTGAACGGCTCGCTGGTGGGTTTGACCGTGTGCACGGGAACGGCTCCCGACAGGGCCAGATCCTCGTAGGGACGGCCGGTGGAGCCCCAGGTCCTGGCCGCGATCTCGGTCTTGGCGACCTGGGAGCCCCTGGGCAGGCCGCCCACCGTGAGGATGAAACGCGGCGGGCTGCCGGCCTTCACGTCGTCCACATAGGTGCTGCCGCCGCCGATGAGCTTTCCCGTTTTGTCGCGCAACATCGCGTTCACGACCAGACTGCTCGCCGATACTTGATAAGGGTTGCCGACATATCCAGTAATAAGGTACGTGCCATCTTTCTGGCGCATTGTCTGGACCCGCGAGATCGGGAACCGCTGAAAGGCCGAAGGAATGCGCGCGGCCGGCCGCCACCGCGCGGGACGGTACTGGATCGTCACCTTGGCCGGCTTCTGGGTGGCGACGGCCTGGCCGGTGAAGGGCAGCGTGCCGCCCGGCGGCACCGCGTCGAGCGGCTGGTCCAGTTTGAGCACCTCGCCCCCCTTGGCGTCGTGCCCGACGATCGTGGCCACCACGTGCTCGCCGAAGTGCCACGGGTTGGCGTTGCTGAGCACGCCCGCCCAGGTGACGGCATATCCGTCGGCGGACTTGACGATATGGGAGACCTGCTCCTTGAGAGCGAGCGGCTTGAGCTTCTGGACCGGCTGTTCCTCGCTCGCGCACCCGGTGAGGCAGATCGCCCCGAGTGCGAGGAGGCTGGCGGTTCGGCTACGCGGGATCACTTTGCCGTGATAACCCGAGCATGGGCACGGCTGGCGCGGGACACGCGCCAGACCTACCAACTCTTTATCAACGAGACATCACGGGGGTATCAGCGGGTCCTGACCACCCTGGTCTCGTCCCAGACCGGCTCTGCCGACTCGTAGACCGTGCCGTCGGAGCCGAACACCAGATAGCGGTCGAAATCAGCGGCGAACCAGCGGTCGTGGGTGACCGCCAGCACCGTGCCGTCGAACGCCTCCAGACCGGCCTGCAGCGCCTCGGCGCTGGCCAGGTCGAGGTTGTCGGTCGGCTCGTCGAGCAGCAGCAGCGTGGCCCCCGACAGCTCAAGCAGCAGGATCTGCAGCCGCGCCTGCTGGCCGCCCGACAGGGTGTCGAAGCGCTGCTCGGCGATCAGCCCCGCCAGCTCGTAGCGGGCCAGGATCTTCATGGCCTCGTTCTTGAGCCTGGCGTGCTCGGTCATGACGATCTCGACCGGGGTGCGGCCGAGCAGGTCGGGCCGGGCGTGGGTCTGGGCGAAGTGTCCGGGCACCACGCGGGCGCCCAGCCTGGCCACGCCCTCGTGGGCGACCTGCTCGCCCGCCAGCAGGCGCAGGAAGTGGGACTTGCCCGAGCCGTTGGAGCCCAGCACGGCGACCCGCTCGCCGTACCAGATCTCCAGGTCGAACGGGCGCATCAGGCCCTTGAGCTCAAGCTGCTCGCAGATGACGGCGCGCTTGCCGGTGCGGCCGCCGCGCAGGCGCATCTTGATGTTCTGCTCGGCCGGCGCCACCTCGGGCGGCCCCGCTTCCTCGAACTTGCGCAGCCGCGTCTGGGCGGCGTGGTAGGCGGGGGCCATGCCGTCGTTGTATCTCGCCTTGTTCTTCAGCATGTTGACCAGGGCCTTGAGCTTGGCGTGCTCTTCGTCCCAGCGCCGGCGCAACTCGTCGAGGCGCTCGTTGCGGGCTCTGCGGGCCTCGGCGTACGTACGGAAGCCACCCCCATGAATCCAGATGTTTCCTGACTCGACGGTGATGATGCGGTCGGCCGCGTTCGCCAGGAGCTGGCGGTCGTGGCTGACCAGCAGCACGGTCTTGGGCGTCTCCCTGAGCTGCTGCTCCAGCCATTCCTTGCCGGGGACGTCGAGGTAGTTGTCGGGCTCGTCGAGCAGCAGGGTCTGGTCGGGGCCGCGCAGCAGCGCCTCCAGGACCAGGCGCTTCTGCTCGCCGCCCGACAGCGTCGCCACGTCCCGATATTTCAGTCTTTCGAAGGGGACGCCGAGCGCGGCCACCGTACAGGTGTCCCAGAGCACCTCGATCTCGTAGCCGCCCGCGTCGGTGTAGTCGCTGATGGCCTGCGCGTACCGCATCTGCGTCTTCTCGTCGTCGCGCTCCATCATGGCCAGCTCGGCCTGGTCGAGCCGCTCGGCGGCGTGCCGGACCTCGGGCGGCGCGACGCCCAGGAGCAGGTCACGCACGTTGCTGCCGTCGCGCACGCTGCCGATGAACTGCCGCATCACGCCCAGGCCGCCGGAGCCGGCCACGCTGCCCTCGACGGGCTGCAGGTCCCCGGCGATCAGGCGCATCAGCGTGGTCTTGCCCGCGCCGTTGGGCCCGACGAGCGCGGCCTTGACGCCTTCGCCGATCCTGAAGGACACGTCGTTGAGCAGCGGCCGCCCGTCGGGCAGCACGTACGTCAAATGTCCGACTTCCACGTGTCCCATTCCGGCAGGGTAGCCGCCCTCCCGTGCTCCGGTCATATGGATTTCGCCGCGCCCGCTCCGGCGCTCACACAGGCCCTAGACAGTAAGTGATCTAATGACTAGAACTGTAGGGAACCCCCTCCCCTAGGACAGGTGATGACGCGATTCCGCTCCGCCCTCGCCCCCCTGGCCATCGCGTTGCTGGGTCTCACGGCCGCCCCGCAGCAGGCCCTCGCCGCACCCCCCAAACCCGTGCCCGTCGTCCAGGAGCAGCAAGCCGCACAGACGGCCTCCGACTGTGCTCCCACGGTCACGGGCGCCAGGACGGACGCCCGGCTGACCGCCCTGTTCACCAACTACGGCAACGACAACAGCCGCCTGGACGACTGGACGGGCGCCGACGGCACCTACTCGGTCAAGCTGCCCGACGGCCGGGAGCTGTGGGTGTTCTCCGACACCTTCCTCGGCCGGGTCAATCCCGACGGGAGCCGCCCGCCCGTGGTCGAGGAGGGCGGGAGCACGGTCTTCCTGAACAACTCCTTCGCCGTCGAACGGAACGGCAGGCTGTCCACCATCCATGCCGGCACCGCCGCCAAGCCGGTGGCCGTGATGCCGCCGCGCGACCAGAACCACTGGTACTGGGCCGGTGACGCCACACTGGCGGGCGGCGTCGTGGAGGTCACCTACCAGGAGTACGAGCGCTTCGGCCCCGGCGCCTGGGACTGGCGCTGGCACAGGAACGTGGTGGCCAGGTTCGCGCCAGGGCGGCTCGACCGGCCGGTCAGCGTGCACGACCTGCCGTCGGGGCACGGCGTGGCCTGGGCCTCAGGCGTGCTCAGGGACGGCGGCCACACCTACGTGTACGGGGTCGAGGACCTCGGCTCGCCCAAGTACATGCACATCGCCAGGGTCCAGGGGCAGAGCCTGCTCGGCCGCTGGGAGTACCTCAAGGCCGACGGCACCTGGTCGCAGGACCAGGCCGACTCGGCGCGGGTGATGGACGGCGTGGCGAACGAGTACAGCGTCAGCCGGATCGGATCCGGATATGTCCTGATCACGCATGACACGACCGAGGCGCTGAGCGCCAACATCGTGGCCTACTCCTCGTGCTCGCCCGCCGGCCCCTTCACCGGCAAGCAGCACGTCTACACGACCCCCGAGACCAGCGGGAACATCTTCACCTACAACGCCCACGCCCATCCCGACGTGGCCGGCGACGGGCTCGTGGTGTCGTACAACGTCAACAGCTTCGTCAACACCGACCACTACCGCGACGTCTCCATCTACCGCCCCCGATTCCTGAACGTGACGTTCGGATGAGGCGCAACTGGGCGGCCCGGCTGCGGCACGGCACGATCGACGGGCTGCGGGCGGTCACGCTGGAGAACGAACGGCTGCGCGTGGGCGTCCTGCCCGGCAAGGGCGGCGACGTGGTCGAGTTCCTGCACAAGCCGACGGACACGGACTTCGTCTGGCTCACGCCGCAGGGGCTGCGCGACCCGCGCGACCATCTCCACGGCGCGGCCGACGGGGTCGCCCAGTTCGTCGACCACTACGAGGGCGGCTGGCAGGAGGTCTTCCCCAACGGGGGCGCGCCCAGCGAGTACCAGGGGGCGCGGCTGGCGCAGCACGGCGAGGTGTCGGGGCTGCCGTGGGAGTGCGAGGTCGTCGCCGACTCCCCCGAGGAGGTCGCGGTCCGGCTGAGCGTGCGCACGCGGCGGCTGCCGTACCGGATGGAGAAGGTCCTGCGGCTGCGCTCGGGCACGACCGCACTGGAGGTCGAGGGGCGGGCCACCAACGAGTCGGGCCTGCCGCTGCACGCCATGTGGGGCCAGCACATCGTGTACGGCCCGCCGTTCCTGCGCCCTGGAGCCAGGATCCGGCTGCCCGAGGGCGTCCGGGTGATCCCGCACGAGAGCGCGATCACTCCGCCGGCCCGCCGGGTCAGGGCGGGCGGGCCGTGGGAATGGCCTCTGGTGCCGGCCGACGGCGGCGGTGTGACGGATCTGAGCGTGGTGCCGGAGCCGGGCGCGCCGAGCGACATCGTCTATCTGACCGGCTTTAACAAGGGTTGGTACGAAATTTCGGGGGATATCGCTATGCGGGTTGAGTGGGATGCCTCGGTCCTGCCGTACCTGTGGATGTGGCAGGAGGTCGGCGCGTCCACCGGCTACCCGTGGTGGGGGCGGGCGTACACCGTGGGACTGGAACCGTTCGCCGGCATGCCGACCGACGGCCTGGCCGCGGCCGTGGCCAACGGCACGGCCCTGACCTTGAAACCCCACGAGACGAAGGTGTTGAGTTTGCGCGCGGAGGTAAGGGCATGAGCGAGTTCGCCGGCAAGGTCGCGCTGGTCACGGGCGGTTCGACGGGGATCGGACGGGCCGTGGTCGACCGGCTGGCCGACGGCGGGGCGTCCGTGGTGTTCTGCGGCGCCGACAAGAGCGCCGAGCAAGACACCGGGCAGGACAGCCAGGTCGTCGGCAGGATCGCCGACGTGCGCAGGGCCGGCGACATGCGCGATCTGGTGAGCCTGGCGGTGAGCAGGTTCGGCGGGCTGGACATCGTGGTGACCTGCGCCGGGGTGCAGCGTTACGGCACCGTCGAGGACACCCCTGAAGAGGTCTGGGACGAGGTGTTCGACATCAACCTCAAGGGCGTCTACCTCACCTGCAAGGCCGCCGTGCCCGAGCTGCGCGCCCGCGGCGGCGGCTCGATCGTGGTCATGTCGTCGGTGCAGGCGTTCTCCTCGCAGGCACAGGTGGCGGCGTACTCGTCGAGCAAGGCCGCGCTCAACGGCCTGACCAGGTCGATGGCGCTCGACCACGCGGCCGACGGCATCCGGGTGAACGTGGTCTGCCCCGGCTCGGTCGACACCCCCATGCTGCGCTGGGCGGCGGACCTGTGGCGCGGCGAGCTGTCGCAGGAGGAGCAGATCGCGCAGTGGGGCCGTTCCCATCCGCTGGGCCGGGTGGGCCGGCCCGAGGAGGTGGCGGAACTGGTGGCGTTTCTGGCCGGACCGCGATCGTCGTTCATCACGGGTGCGGAGCATCGCGTGGACGGGGGATTGCTGGCGCAGAATCCGGCGGCGCTTCCCGAATAGGTAGAGCGCAGGCCACGGGTTTCTCCTTCACCGCCAAGGCTTCGGCCAATGCGGTGAAGGCGCAGTTCATCAGCCTGATACGAGTGAGTCGGCGGGCCTGGGCACGCGACCCTTCGCTGGGCGTGGAGCCCTTTTGGAATCGGCGAGTCAGTACAACTCGCGTTCGATTCAGCACGCTAAGTTACGAGGTCGAAACGACTCACTGATCGAGGAGAGACCTGTGAGGCTATCCAAGAAGGCCGCCGGCTTCATCGCCGCGGCCACTCTGTTCACCGCGCTCGCCCCCGCAGCCGCCGCGGTGGCCAGCCCCCGCTCGACCTGCTACGGCGGTCGTGTCTGCCTGTACGCCGGCTACGACTACAACCGCGGCCAGGTCGACCACTGGCGGGACTTCACCCAAGACGATTCCAACTTCGCCGACAACAACTGGCTGAACTGGGACTTCAGCAATTCCTGGGTCAGCATGAACAACCAGACCAGCTCGGTCAGGAACCGGGTCGGCTGCAGCGCCACCCTCTGGCAGCACCCGGGTTACACCGGCGCCCACAGCACGTTCACGCACAACTCGAACGACGGGTTCCTGGCGAACAACGCCGTCGGCAACAACCGCACCAGCGCGATCGACATCTGGTGCCACTGAGCAATACAGGGAGTGCCGGTTTCCGGGCTTGGCCGCCGGAAACCGGCTGCCGCGGGCTGATCGCGAGCGCGCTGCTGCTCGTGACGGCCACCGCGGCCTGCCGCGCCGACGAGCCCGCGGCACCGGCGCCCGCGCGGGGCGTCACCTCGGTGTCGCAACTGGTGCTGCCGTTCGACGCCTACAAGACCACTCCCGAGCAGCGGGCCGTCCTGGGCAACGCCCACAACGCACTCGTCGCGCGATGCATGCGCGAGCAGGGCATCACCGTCGCGCCGCCCGCCGAGGATCCGGCCGCCATCGCCGCGATCGATCCCGGCAACTCACGCCGTTACGGCGTCACCGACATCGGGGCCGCCAGGAGCCACGGCTACCACCTGGCCAGGCCGCCCTCCCCCGACACCACCGGCGCCTGGGCCGGCAAGCTGCCTGTGCGGGCCCGTCACCGCCTGTACGGCACCGCCGCGAACCGCGGCTGCCTCGACCGCGCCACGCTCACCCTGGACAAGGGCGCGCGCAAGGCGGACTGGCCGTGGCTGGCGCTGCAGGACTCGCTCACGCTGGAGCAGGCCGCCAAGCACCCGTCGGTGACGGCGGCGGTCAGGCGCTGGCAGTCGTGCATGACCCAGGCGGGCCACTCCTACCCGGCTCCCGAGGCGGCCATCGGCGACAGCCGCTGGGACCTCGACAAGCCGGCCGTGACCGAGGACGAGAAGCAGGTCGCGACCGCGGACACGACCTGCAAGTGGTCCGCGGGCCTGGTCTCCGCCTGGTACGCGGCCGACGCCGAGTTGCAGCGCGCCGTCGTCCGCGACAACGCCGGCCGCTTCGCCGCGCTGCGCGCCAACCTCAGGCAGCGCCTGGGCCGGGCCTCACGCCTGCTCGCCGAGCACGAAGGCCGCCAGGTGCGCTGACTGGGCCAGCCTGCTGGGCTCGTGGACGTACATCATGTGGCCGGCCTCGTAGTACCTGAACTCGATCCGGGCGGCCAGCTCGGCGGGCACGGGCAGGTGGGCGAAGGTGTGCTCGGCGGCGAAGTACGGCGTCGCGCCGTCGTGGTAGCCGCAGGCCACGTGCACCCGCAGGTGCGGGTTGGCCCGCATGGCCGCCCCCAAGTTGGAGGCCACCTGCACGTGCGCGTTCTCGAACTCCTTGTACGACCACGGCTGCACGCGCGAGGTGAGGATCTCGTACGGCAGGTCGTTGGCGTAGCCCAGCTCCGTGCGCAGGTAGTGGTTGAGCGCCGCGCTGTAGGGCCCCATGATGGCGTCCATGCTGGGGTCGGCGGTGAAGTGCTCGCGGCCGGAGTCGGGGTCCCAGCCGGTGAAGCGGCCGTCGAGCCGGCCGACGACCTGGCGGCGCGGGCGCAGCACCTCGGTGAAGAACCTGATGTGCTCGATGCGCAGGTTGACCCGGTCCACGTAGTCCTCGCTGAGCCCGGCCAGCGCGGCGACCCTGGCGACCGCCGCGGAACGTTCCTCGGCGGTGAGCCGGTTGCCCCGGGTGAGCGCCCACAGGTACTCGCCCGAGGCGTACTCCTCGGCCTCGCGCAGCACCTCGGCCAGCGGCCGGTCGCCGTGCAGGCCGTGGTGGTGGGCGATGGCCGCGTAGGTCGGCAGGTAGAGGGCGTAGGCCAGGTCGTTGCCGTCGTTGAACTCGCCCGTGATGTAGTCGAGCACGGACGAGATGAGGATGACGCCGTTGAAGTACATGCCGTAGCGCGACTGCAGGTGGTCGGCCAGGCCGGCGGCCCGCACGGTCCCGTACGACTCGCCGGCCAGGAACTTCGGGGACATCCACCGCCCGTTCCTGGTCGTCCACAACCTGATCACCTCGCCGACGGACTCCAGGTCGCCGGCGAAGCCGTGGTAGGGCTCCGTCTTCTCCCCTTCGGCCACCCGCGAGTAGCCGGTGGAGACGGGGTCGATGAAGACGAGGTCGCTCACCTGGAGCAGGCTCTCCTCGTTGTCCGCCAGCCCGTACGGCGGCGGCAGCAGCGCCCCCGCGTCCCCCATGACGACCCGGCGCGGCCCGAGCACGCCCAGGTGCAGCCACACGCTGGACGAGCCCGGCCCGCCGTTGAACGCGAAGGTGACCGGCCGGCTCAGCGGCTCGGCCCCGTCCAGCGTGTACGCGGTGACGAACACCTCGGCCTTGGGCCGCAGCCCCTCGAACTTGCCGTCGGTGACCACCTCCTCGCGCAGCACCATGGTCCCGGTCGTCGCGGTGTACGACTGGCCGGAGGGCAGGGTGTGGCTGGTGGTGACGAGGTTGTCGGCGAGGGATTGCTTCGAATCTTCAGACATTCAACACATTATGGTGCGATATCGCGCTCCGGGTCCGCGAAGCGCTCGTTGGGCACCGTGGCGTACCAGCCGGGACGCCCCGGATCACGGTCATAGGGGTAGCCGCCCTGCTCCCGGTAGAGCTCCGCGTACCGGGCCACCCGCTCCTTGTCCAGCCGCACGCCCAGCCCGGGACCGGACGGGACGGAGATGGCGCCCTCCGAGTACGCCATCTTGCCGCCCTCGATCACGTCGTCCCTGAGCTGGTGGTAGTGCGCGTCGGCGGAGTAGGTGAGGTTGGGCAGCACCGCGCCCAGGTGCAGCATGGTCGCGAGCTGGATGCCCAGTTCCCCCGACGAGTGCACGGCCACCCCGAGCTGGAACGTCTCGCACACCCCCGCCGCCTTCACGCACGGCCTGATGCCGCCCCAGAACGTGGTGTCGAGCAGGATCACGTCGGCGCCCCTGCGCAGCACGTTGGAGGCGAGCTGCTCGAAGTTGACCACCACCGTGTTGGTCGCCAGCGGCACCCTGACCTGCTCGCGCACGATCCGCAGCCCTTCGAGCCCCCAGACGGGGTCCTCCAGGTAGTCGTTGTCGAGGTGCTCGATGGCCTTGCCGAAGCGCAGGCCCTCGGCCACCGACAACACGGCGTTGGGGTCGTACCTGAGCCGGTCTCCCGGGAACGCCTCGGCCAGGGCGCGGTAGCACTCCAGCTCGTGGTCCGGCGGGAACACACCGCCCTTCAGCTTGTGCACGGTGAACCCGTGGGCCGCCTTGAGCGCCGCGGTGTGCTCGACGAGCTGGTCGGGGGTGCGGATCTCGGGATGCCCTTCTGCGGCGTACCGGAAGAACAGGTAGGAGGCGAACGGCACCCGGTCGCGCACGCGCCCGCCGAGCAGGTCGTGGACCGGCACCCCGAGGTGCTGGCCGATCAGGTCGAGGCAGGCGAACTCGATCGCGGCCAGCAGCTGCGTGCGGTTGTTGTAGAGCGAGGCCGTCGGGTTCGCGATCTTGAAGCGCAGCGCCTCAAGCTGGAACGGGTCGTGGTCCTTCAGGTACGGCAGCAGCGCGCCGAACGCCGCCTCGGCGCTCTCGCCCCCGCCGCCCATCTCCCCCAGGCCGATCAGCCCGTTGTCGGCCTCGACCTCGACGATCGTGCGGACGAACCGGCCCCAGTGTGCGCCGTTGCTGTGCCGCAGCGGCGCTTCGAGCGGGACCGCGACCGTCGTGGCCCTGATGTCGACGATCTTCACTGACGCGTCCCCCTGACCACGGCCACCCCGCAGGCGGGCAGGCTCACCTCGGCCGGCTCGAATCCCGGCATCGTCACCGTCGCCCGCACCGGCTCGGCGGCCAGCGACTGCAGCCGGACGACGCCGTCGTGGCCGAGCGAGGTGATCAACACGTCCGGATGGTCGACCGACGCGTACGTCTCCGACACGTCCGGGCTGTCGGTGACCAGCACGCCGACGAACGGCTCGCACAGCCCGGCGGCGGCCGCGGCCCCGAGCCGCACGCCGGTGCCCGTAGAGGTCACAGTGCTGGACGTCACCGCGTAGCGGAAGGTGGTCTCGCCCTGCTGCTGGGTGGGGAAGTTGGTGTCCCAGATGTTGTTGAGCGCCCACGAGTAGACCGTGCCGTCCTCCTCGTCGAGGGTCGGCGGGAACGGCGCGTACGGCATGTGGATGGTGCCGAGCTGCACCAGCGGCGCCTCCAGCGTGGCCCACGCGATGCTCAGCCCCGGCTCGTCGAAGGCGATCCAGTGCCTGATCGGCAGCATGTACTCGGCCGAGCCCGGCACTCTGGGCACGTCCGGGCCGCCGACGCCGCCGGTCAGCTCCCAAGCGGTGGCCTTGCCCGCGGCGAACGGGAAGGCCAGGAAGACCGCCTCCTTGGCCGGGGTGCCCTGCTTGGCGAGCTGGTAGGTCAGGTCGAGCCTGGGCACGCCGATGTGCAGCTCGATCGTGGTGCGGATCCAGTCCACGCCCTTGCCCTGCAGCTCCACGACCAGCTTCTCGCCCACGGCCGTGCGCGTGACCTCCTTGACGGTGGCGTTGCGACCGATGGCGCGGTCGCCGAGCAGCGTGCGGTCCTGCGCACCGACATGTCCCGACATGTGGTTGAAATGGGGGGCGGTGGCGTACTGGTCGTAGACGTACTGGCCGAAGCCGGCCGCGGCCTCGCCGTTGACGAGTTCCCTGCCCGCGCGCTTGTCGAAGATCGAGCTGATGTAGCCCTCGCGCACGTCGTACGCGACGCGGTAGAACTCGTTCTCGATCACGCCGTCCCGGTCGAGCTCGACCGGCTCGGGCGCCTGTGCCTCGCCCGGGATGACGTCGATACGGGCGTAGCCGTAGCCCGGTATGTCCGGCACGACGGCGTGCACGTGCCGCCCGATCGGCCTGGTCGGCCAGTCGGCCGGGTCCACCAGCTCCTCGTGGTGCGGCAGCGTCCGTCCGGTCCGCGAGTCGACCAGCGCGATCGGCACGTCCGCGCCCACCACGTCGCGCGGCAGGAACGCGCGCACGACGTCGGTGCGGGCCCAGGTGGCCGGGTTGAAGACGGCGAAGGAGGCCAGCGCGCCGCCCTCGGTGCCCCGCTCCGACAACGCGGCGGCGAACCTGCGGGCCGCGGCGTGCAGCAGGTCGCTCGCGTCGTCCTGGGCGGAGTAGGCGCCGGAGGACTTGCGGGTCCACTGCAGGCCGCCGGAGTCGCCGCCCTCCTCGGCGTCCTCCCAGGGGTTGGCCGCGCCCCAGGTGTGCTCGTTGAACAGGGCGACCTTGTCGTAGGCGGCGTCGATCTGCTCGGTGGCGTCCACACCGGCCAGCGTGTGCAGCGTCTCGGCCACGCGCAGGGCCGACTGGGCCCGGCGGACGTACCCGAGCGGGCGCGCCCCCGAGCCCAGCCCGTCGGCCCACCAGTCGGTCCAGTCGCCCTCGTGCACGGAGAGCCGGTCGAGGTAGTGCTCCTCGACATGCTCGAAGAAGTCGCTGTTGACCGCCGAGCGCAGGCGCGGGAAGGCCCACTGCTCGTTCCACCGGCGCGCGATCGTCGCGGGCACGATCGACGGGCCCGCGTTGTCGGCGTGGGCGCCCTGCACCCGCAGGTGCAGCACGTCCAGCTCGTACGGCTCCTTCGGCGCGTCGGGCCCCTGCCAGCCGAACGTCCCGGGCCCGTACGGATAGCCCCGCGTGGCCAGCGCGGACAGGTAGCGTGGCAGCAGGTCGTCGGCCAGCTCGTAGGAGTCGGTCAGCCCGACCGTGTTGCCCTCCATGTACGCCATCCCGTGCGGCGTGTCGGTGAACCACACGATGATCTCGTTGCCGCTCGGCGCCCGCCACCGGAACGGCCGGGTGAGCTTGTCGCCGCCGTGCAGGTAGGGCACCGAACGCCCGGCCCAGTTGTGCGCGGCGGCCAGGTAGCGCACGCCCGCCTGGCTGAGCGCGTCCACCAGGCCCACGACCGCCCCCGGCACGTCGGTGTGCATGGCCGACCTGGTGGTGAAGCCGTGCCGCTGCTCCAACTGGGCGATGAAGCGCAGTTGCCGGTGCAGCTCCTCGGTCGAGCACGCCTCGGTGTGCAGCTGGAACGGCAGCGCGGTCACCTCGATCAGGCCCGCCCTGGCCAGCTCGGCGAAGGAGTCGACCATCTCCTTGGGCCGGGCGTCGAGCCACTTCAGCGCCGGCATCGACGACTCGACCGTCCACCTGAACCTGGCGTCGTCCGGCCAGGACGCGGTCTCCTCGGCCAGCCGCAGCGCGGAGTCGAGGTAGTCGAGGTGGTGGCGCAGCACCGTGCCCTGCGGGTCGGTGTAGCCGATGTCCAGGTGCGAGTGGTGCACCACGAACACGCTCCACTTGCGCTGCGGCGTCACCGTGATCCGCGCGCTGCCGACCACCCCGGCGTCGTCGCGGCACTCCAGGGTCAGCGCGCGCGGCGCGTCCACCTCGGGCACCAGCAGTGTGACGTCCCTGCCCGAGCCGCTGTCCACGCCCACGAGCACGTGCGTCAGCGGCTCGGTGCTGGAGACGCGCACGGCCTGGCGGCCGTCGTGGGTGAACAGCGGCAGCACCGCGACCCGCACCTCCAGCCCGCGCACGCTGATGACGGGCGTGGAGGTGTCGTCGCGCAGCGCCTGCCTGATCCCGTCGTAGTCGGGGCTTCCCAGGCTGCGCTGCAGCAACCGGCTGGTCATTGAACACTCCCTAGTGACAGGCCCCTGGCGAAGAGGCGCTGGGTGGCGAGGAACAGCACGACGGTCGGCAGCGAGACCACCAGCCCGGCGGCCAGGCCGACGGGGACGGGGGTGCCGGCGTAGACGTCGGTCATCAGGCCCGCGATGGCGGTCATCACCGGCCGCACGTCCTCGGTCTGGCTGAGGGTCAGGCCGAAGATGAGGTCGTTCCAGATGAAGGTGAACTCCAGGATGAACACGGCCGTCAGCGCCGTGAACGAGATCGGCAGGTAGATGCGCCAGAAGATGCGCCACGTGGAGGCGCCGTCCATCCGCGCCGCCTCGAAGATCGAGAAGGCGACGCCGGAGTAGAAGTTGCGCAGCACGAACGCGGCCAGCGGCACGTTGATCGCCGTGTAGACGAGGATCAGGCCGAGGCGGCTGTCGTACAGGCCGGCGTCGCTGTAGCCGACGAACAGCGGCACGAGCAGCATCTGCGAGGGGAACACGGTGCCGCCGAAGATCAGCAGAAACCACCAGAACCCGCCGCGCAGCCGCAGCACCACGATCACGTAGCCGGCCAGCGCCCCGATGATCACGCCGAGCAGCGGCGAGACGACGCTGTAGAGCGCGGTGCCGGCCAGGCTTTGCGACAGGTTCGCGCCCTCCAGGGCCTGCGCGAAGTTGTCGAACAGGGCGAAGTCGCCGGAGGGGATCCAGGCGCTGCCCGGATCGTACGAGCTCGCCGGCCTGGAGGCGTTGACGAGCAGCAGGTACGTCGGCCCGAGCCAGACCAGCCCGAGCACGATCAGCACGGCACGCCTGATCATGTGGCCGTCACCTGCCTCTTGAGGTAGAGGTAGGACGCCAGCCCGGTGACGACGGTCAGCAGCACGGCCACCGCCGAGCCGTAGCCGTAGTCGCTGGCCACGAACGTCTCCTTGTACATGGTCACCGCGAGCGTCTCGGAGTTGCGTCCAGGGCCGCCCTGCGTCAGCACCCACACGATGTCGAACGTCTTCAGCCCGGCCACCAGCGCGAGCCCGACCACGACCGCCGTCAGCGGCCGCATCAGCGGCCAGATCACGTGCCGGAACAGCAGCCAGCCCGCTGCCCCGTCGAGCCGCGCGGCCTCGATCGGCTCCTTGGGGATGGACTGCAGCCCGACGACGAACAGCAGCGTGTTCACCCCGAGCTGCTGCCAGGTCCAGACCGCGAGCATGGCGAACGTGTTGGCGGGCGCCTCCTGGAGGAACGCGGTGTCCACGCCGAGCAGGAGGTTGGCGATGCCGTCGTGGGACAGGATCGGGCTCCACACCATGGCCAGGCCCGCCCCGCTCAGCGCGTACGGCAGCATGAACGGCACCCGGTACCACGCGCCGCCCTTGATGTCGTACGACAGCACCGCGACCAGCAGCCCGAGCCCGACCGGCAGCACCATGGTGCCGATCACCCAGATGAGTGTGTTGCGGGTGGAGGTGAGCAGCGCCTCGTCCTGGAACAGCTTGGCGAAGTTGGCCAGGCCGACGAACGCCGGCGGCTCAAGGCCGTCGTAGCGGGTCAGGCTCAGGTAGGCCGTCCACACGAACGGCGCGTAGAGCAGCCCGGCGACGAGCAGGACCGCGGGCGCCACGTAGCCGTACCTGAACCGGCCGAGCATGGGAGCGGTGCTTCTCATGGCCTCGTCCCGTGAGGCGTTCCCCCGCTCACTGGTGGGTGCTCCAGTACTCGTCGGCGGCCTTCTGGATCGTCTCCAGGACCTCCTTGTACGTGCCGGGCTCGGTGACGAACTTGCTGAAGCCGTCGAGCGCGGCGGTCAGCACGGGCGGCGGCGTGGCCTCGAAGTAGCGGTTGACCAGGCGGTACTTGCCGCTGCCCGCGTCCTTGGTGACCGTGCCGAGCGCCTTGTCATCGATCGTCACCTTCGGGTTGGCGCTCACGTCGCCGCGGCTGGTCGCCCACTTCTCCTGGGCCTGCGCGGTCGTCCACCACTTCAGGTACTTCTGGCCGGCCTCGGGGTCGGCCGCCTTGGCCAGCGAGCACAGCGGGCCGCTCTCGAAGATCATCGAGGTCTTGGGCAGCGCGGGGTTCACGTTCGGGATGACGAAGAAGTCGTAGTCGGTGCCCGCCTTCATGTCCCGCGTGGTCATGCTGGTGTTGAACCAGGAGCCGAACGAGACCATCGCGGCCTTGCCGTTCTTCAGCACGTCGCCGGGGTCGGTCTTGTCGCCAGGGTTGATGAAGTAGCCGGCGTCGATGAGCTGCTTCCAGCGCTCCATCACCTGGACCACGCCGGGGTCGGTGTACTTGGCCTTGCCGGTGGCCAGGCGGTCGTACAGGTCGGGGTCGGTGCCGGCCATGAGCTGCTCGAACCAGACGAAGGAGAACAGCACGCTGGTGTGGTAGAAGGCCTTGACGCCGTTCTTCTTCAGCGTCTCGGCGGTGGCGACCAGGTCGTCCCAGGTCTGCGGGGGCTTGAGCCCGTACTTGTCGAAGATCTGCTTGTTGTAGAACATCCCCCAGTAGGCGACGTTCATCGGCACGCAGTACTGCTTGCCGCCGACGGTGTAGTAGGGCAGGAGGTCCTGCGACAGGTCGCCGGCCTTGATGGCCTCCTGCCAGATGGCCGTGGTGTCGGCCACCTGCTTCTGCTTGACGACCTCCTCCAGCATCCCCCCGGTCTGCCAGGTGAACAGATCAGGCTTGACCTTCGTCCGGAACGACGCCTTGATGAAGGCCTGGTACTGGGCCGAGTCGGTGTAGCCCGTCGGCTTCATGCCGAGGCCGATCTGCTGCTTGGACAGCGCGCCCATCTCGTCGAAGTACTTGGTCCACGCGCCCTTGTCGTTGTACAGGGTCAGCTCGGTCTTCTTCTGCGGCGCCTCGGCGCTGTTGCCACCGCACGCGGTCAGGACGAGCGCCGCCACGCCGAGCGTGGCCACACGTGACCGGAACATGGGCCGGCCTCCTTGGTTCTATCGGGGGGCTTTCATCGGGGGTTATCGGGGGCGCATCCTGTGCTGGATGACCGTCTTCACGTCCGCCAGGTGGCTGCGCATGAGCTCTTCGGCCCGCGCGGCGTCGCGCGCCTCGATGGCCGAGAGGATCGCCACGTGCTCCTCGTAGTCGCGGCGCCGGTCGTCGAAGATCTGCAGGATCTCGCGCTGCTCCGGGCCGTGCACGGTGAGCAGCGAGTCGACGACCTCGTGCAGGACGCTGTTGCCCGCCAGCCGGGCCGTGGCCCGGTGGAAGGTCATGTTCGCGTCGTGCAGCTCGGCGTCCTCGCCGCGCAGATGGCTGCCCGCCCCGTCGAGCACCTGCTTGAGCGTGGCCAGCTCCTCCTGGCCGGCGCGCTCGGCGGCCATGGCGGCCAGCGGGGGCTCGATCACGATCCGCGCGTCGAGCAGCTCAAGCAGCTGGGCCGCGCGGATCTCGCGCATGTTGGGGTTGGGCAGGACCAGCCGCTCGATGGCGGCCCCGACGTAGATGCCGGAGCCGTGCCGCAGCTCGATGGCCCCGGTGGCCTCAAGCCGGCGCAGCGCCTCGCGCAGGGTGGGAGTGGTGACGGCGAAGCGCTGGGAGAGCTCCCTGGTCGAAGGCAGCCTGTCGCCGGGCCGGTGCCCTCCCGTACGGATGAGCTCCAGCATGCGCTCGGTCAGAGCGTCGGAAAGCGTAGGCCGCGCCACTTCGGACATATCAAGTGATCTAATCACTTCTCGGCGGCGGCGTCTATGAGGAGTTCGGTTTTCCTGCGGTTCGTGGTTGTGCGGAGGATTACGGCCCGGCGGTCATTTCTTGATCAGGTCCATCATCAGGTCGATCTGCCCTCTGCGGGACGCCTGCACCTGGGCCGCCCACCGCTGCGCCCCCGGGTTGACCCCCTTCGCCACCTCGGCGGCGGCCATCTGCACGGCGTCGTCCTGGTGCGCGATCAGCAGGTTGCACAGGTCGTACTCGAAGTTCTTCGACGCCTTCAGCGCCTGGATCTGCTTGGCGTCGGTCTCCGGCTGGCCGCCGTGGTGATCGTGTGCGCCCGTGGCCGGGGTGAGCGGCTGCTGCCAGGAGTGCAGCCAGCGCAGCATCATCTCGACCTCGCCCTGCTGGGTGCTCTCGATCGCCGCGGTGAGCGTCTTCAGCTCGGAGGTGGTGGCGCGCGACGTGCCGACCTTGGCGATCTCGATGCCCTGCCGATGGTGCTGCACCATCATCTGCACGAACATCACGTCCTCGGCGTTGACCGGCTCCTCCGGCTCCTGCTGCCCGCACGCGGCGACCAGCAGGAGCGCGAGGACGGCTAAGAGTGCGCGCACCCGCATCAGCTCCTTTTAGGAAATCTTCCTAAATGATGCGATGCGGGGGCGCAAGTGCACTACCTCCTCATCGGCCGCGGGCCCGGTAGGTCAGCACCAGCCCGAAGCCGGTCAGCGCGGCCTTGTCGCCCTCGAACCGCAGCGACCAGGCCGCGCCGCCGGCCGAGAGCCCCGCCGTGGCCAGCAGCACGCCGTCGTCGAGCGCGAGCTGCCCGTCCCCGTCGAGCAGGAAGCGCGCGGGCGCCTCGCCGGCGACGTCGTAGCGGGGGAACAGGCCGGTGATCTGACGGCCGCCGATGCCGGGCAGCAGCTCAGGACCGATCGGCAGCGTCAGCCAGTCGCCCTCGCCCTGGACGAACTCCGCCCACTCGTCGGGGAACTCGGCCGCCACGTCCACGTAACGGGCGGCCGGGTACGGCTTGAGCATCCCTCTCACCGCGTTGGCGAACAGCTCGCCGCCCTGCTCGGCCGCGTACTTGACGGTGACGACGACGTCCAGCAGCTCGGGCGCGCCGGGGGCCGACAGCTCAAGACGCCACCGGGAGACCGCGCCCGTGCCCTCGAACGGCAGGTACCGGTCGTCGTCGTAACGCAGCTCGAACAGGCCGTTGTTCTCCTTGGACTCCTCCAGGTCCGACAGCGCGATCTGCTGGCCGGGCCGCCAGTTCGCCCGCAGCGTGTCCGGCATCGGCCCCTTCGGATCGATCAGGTACTTGACCGCCTTCGGATCGGCCGCCAGCACGGTCTTGCTGTCGAGCTGCGTGAGCGTGGCGTTGAGCCCGATCGGGCCCTCGGCCCCCTCGAACGAGACCGACAGCGTCCTGATCCGCCGCCGGTAGTGGCCGGGGAAGTCCCGGTCGAACAGCGGCTCGGTGAGCGCGAACTCGCACCGGCCGGTGGCCCGCAGGCTCAGCGCGGCCAGCGGGTCGAGCGCCAGCAACGACACCTTCTTGACGATCTCCAGGCCGCGCGTGTCGCTCTCCGCGTACGCCCGGCCCAGCCGCTCCAGGTCCACCGCGAGGCTCTCGCCGGCGAGCAGGCCCCTGCGCCGGCTCTCCCAGTAGACCGGCTGGATGAAGTCCGCCTCGCCCTCCGGGATGCCCCGTTCGTACTGGTAGGCCCGCTGCGCGGCGCGGGCCATCCCGTACGCCAGGTCGTAGCTCTGGAAGTACATAGCGGACAGCCGCCCGGACATCCACTGGTACAGCTGCGCGGTGCCGAACTTGTCGCGCATGAAGGCGTCGACCGACTCCAGGTTGGCGATCTCCCGCCTGAGCACCTCCAGCTCCCGCCGGGCCGCCTTGAGCTGGAGTTCCGCGCCGACCACCTGGTGGGTGAGCTGGGCCACGTCGCTCCGGGCCGTGCCGAGCTGCAGCCGCCAGTCCTCCACCATGCGCTCCTGCTCGGCCTGGACGCGCGCTCAGCCCGGCGGCCCGCCGGAACGCCTCGACGTCCGCGGTCCGCTCATTGCCGTACAGGCTCCTGACCCGAGCCTCGTCCCCCTCGGTCGTCGCGTTCGCGACGTCCTCGCGCGACAGGCCCAGGTACAGCCGGGCGACCGTGTCGGCGTCCGCGTACGGGGCGAAGAGGCGGTAGAGCTCCTCGGGGCCGACCTTGAGGTGGGCCAGATAGGTCCTGAACTCCGCCTCGTGCGGGGAGAACGGCAGCGCGAACGGATGGGCGGCGGTGCGCAGCGCCTCGTACGGGTCATCTCCCAGCAGGTGCTCCAGCACCCGGACGACGATGTCGAGGTACGGCGACTCCGCGAACGTGTTCTCCGCGTCCAGGAGGATCTTCCTCAGGTCCGGACGCCGCCCCTCCTCCAGCAGCGAAGGCCGGTCGAAGACCTTCTCCATGAGCGCCAGCAGGTCGGCGAGATAGGCGCCCGGCGCGTACACCGTCCTCGCCTCGTCCTCGCGCATGAAGTCGAGATCCACGTCGAAGAGCCGCTCATAGGCCGGCAGCGCGCGATCGATGGCCACGTGTCCTCCTCGGAAGGAGCCGTTGGACCGGCAAGAGCGGGAGGCGCGCCTCGTAGCCCGCCTCCTCGGCCGATGTCCTCCCGCTCAGAGGCCGGGCCGGCCCTGTGGATACCTGCCGCCCACGCCTGTCCGGATCCGGCCACCGGGCCGCGCCGGGTCTACTGGAGGGTGCGCAGGAAGGTGAGTGCTTCCTCGGTGTGATGCGTGGCGATCTCCGTCATGAAGTCACGGTCGGGGAAGTCGCCGTCCAGCAGCCGCAACGGCCCCGCCACCAGCGACAGGTGATGGGCCAGCCGGTAGAAGCGCAGCCGCCGCTCGTCCAGGCCGTCCGGCCGCAGCCGCCCGTAGTGGTCGCCGAAGCGGATCTTCAGGAAGACGTGCTCCCATTCGACGTCGAAGTACGACGCGCCCTCGATGTCGATGAGGACCGGCTCGTTCCGGTCGTCCAGCAGGATGTGATCCGGGCCGAGCTCGCCGTGGATGAGCCCGTGATCGGGTCGCGGGCGTACGGCGGCGTGCAGGTCACGCAGGGCGGCCTCGAACGCGTCCCGCTCGGCCGCGATCCGCCCGACCCGCCCGGCCGCCTCCCGCAGATCCTTCAACGACCACCGCAACACGACCCCAGGACACGAGCCCTCGTCGCCGCCGTCGCCCTCTTCCGGCCCGCCGTGATCGATTTCGGCGACCCGGCCGTGGCGGGGCGCCCGGCACGTGCTCATCAGCCGCAGCGACTCGGCCAGGCGGTCCATCATGGGCGCGGCACCCTCGGGGTCCTCCAGCAGCCGCGCTTCCAGGGTCCCGCCGCGCAGGTCCTCGACGACGGCGGCGTCCGACGGCAGCCACTCGCCGGCGCGGGAGGCGATGAGCAGGCGCGGCACGCGTACCCCGAGCTCTTCGAACCGCGTCCGGCTCGCCTCGAAGAGCTCCAGCCCGGACGGCTCCCCCACCGTCCCACCCTGACCGCCCCGGCCGTCGGGAGGACCGGAGACGCCCTGACCGCCATCACCGTCCTCACCGTCCTCACCGGCCTGACCGGCCTGACCGCCCTGACCGCCCTGACCGCCCTGACCGGCCTGACCGCTGGGGGCGCGCCAGAAGTCCTCGTCCTGGCTCCAGACGTAGAGGATGGCGCTGCGCCCGTCATCGGCCGACAGCCGGTAGACGCCCTTGCTGGTGCCGCCCCGCACCCGCTGCACCGTCACCGGCGTCCGGCCCGGACCGAAGACCTCCCGCGCCAGCGGCGCCACGTCATCCGCCCCGACGAACCGCCGCTCACCTGTCATGGGTTTTCGCATAGGGACGATCGTGGCTTTCGGCCACCCAGAACGCCACCGGGTTTCCCGTTGACCTCGACCCGACTTGAGGTTGCATCGTTGGCGCATGGGAAATTTCGCGATCGGCGTCATCCTGCCCGGGGTCGGCGTGCAGCGCAGGGACGGCCTCACGTTGCAGGAGGCCGCCAGGCACCTCGAACAGGCAGGGCTCGACGGGGCCTGGCACGGCGACCACCTCGCCATCGGCAGCCCGACCCTGGACGCCCCCGTCGCCCTGGCCGCCGCCGCCGCGGCAACCACCCGGATCAGCATCGGCACCAGCGTGTTCGTCCCCGCCATCCGCCCGCTCGCGTGGGCCGCCAAGCAGGTCGCCTCCCTCCAGTACGTCTCCGCCGGCCGTCTCGTCCTCGGCGTGGGCTCAGGAGGCGGTCCCGAGCAGTGGGCCGCGGCCGGCGTCCCGTACGGAGAACGCGGCCCCCGCACGGACACGGCCCTGGAACTCCTGCCGCACCTCGTGGCAGGCAAGCCCACCCCGCTCCCCGTCTCCGCGCGAGAGGACAGGCCGATCACCGAGCACGGACCGGCTGCCGAGCAGGGGCCGGTTGGCGAGCAGGGGCCGGTTGGCGAGCAGGGGCCGGTGATGGGGTTGGCGCCGGCTGTGGAGATGCCGCCTGTGTGGGTCGGGAACGCGTCGCCGGTGGCGATCCGGCGGGCCGCCCGCCTGGGAGACGGCTGGTTCCCGTCCCTGATCTCGCCGGAAGAGGTCGCCACCGGCCGGGCCAGGCTGGCCGAGCTGGCCTCCGGGTACGGCCGCCGTACCCCGATCATCGCGATCGGCGGCACCTCAGCCCTGGGCGGCGGCGACGGCCTGCCCACCCGGGAGGAGATCGCCGCCGGCATCAGCGGCGCCTACGGCCGCCCGCTGGACGAGGTGCTCGGCCTCCCCCTCACCGGCTCACCCGAGCAAGCGGCCGAGCACCTGGCCGCGTACCGGGAAGCGGGCGCGAGCCACGCCGTGATCGGCATCGCGGGCGGCGACTGGCGCACCCAGGTCGACGCCCTCGCACAAACCCGCGCCCTCCTGCACTGATCTCCTGACCAGGTACGCCTCCTGCGTCGCCCTCGACCCCGAGCCGCACCGACCTCGACACAACAGTCACGCCGTCCGCTGGTCACGGCGGGCCTGCTTCTTCTCTCGGATGACCGCGAGAGCATCGGCGACCGGACCCAGATGCCCGAGCTTGTCGGGGTTGGCGATCGAGCGGATGGTCTGGATGCGTCCGTCCAGGATGTCGATCGCCCAGGCGATGACGATCAGCCCGTCGCGGTCGCGGATGATCGCGCCCGGCTGCCCGTTCACCTCGTGCGTCTCCAGCGCCGCGCCGATCCGGGCGAACGGCGGGATGGCGACGGCCAGCACCCGTGCGACCTTCTCCGCGCCGAAGAGCGGAATCGTACTGCCGACCTTGCCGCCCCCGTCGTTGACCAGTTGCACCTCGGCGGCCAGCAGTTCCCGCAGCCCGTCCACGTCCCCGTCCTTGAGCGCGCCGAAGAACCGCTCGGCGAGCCGGTCGCGCGAGCGGCGATCCGCCTCGAAACGGGGCAGACCCGCGTCCATGTGGCGGCGCGCCTTCACCCCGAGCTGACGGCAGGCGGCCTCCGACCGCTCCACGGCGGCGGCGATCTCCCGATAGCTGAACGCGAACACCTCACGCAGCACGAAGACCGCCCGCTCAAGCGGGCTGAGCCGCTCCAGCAGGATGAGTGCCGCCATCGACACCGAGTCGGCCAGCTCCGCCGACCGCGCGGGATCCTGGTACGGGTCGCTCAGCAGCGGTTCGGGAAACCACGGCCCGACATACGCCTCACGCCGGACGCGGGCCGAGCGCAGCACGTCGATCGAGATCCGGGTCACCGTGGCCGACAGGAACGCCTTGGGCGACTCGGCCCGGGTCGCGGAGCCGTCGTAGCGCAGCCACGCCTCCTGTACGGCGTCCTCGGCCTCGCTCACGCTGCCCAGGATCCGGTACGCGATCGCGAACAACAGCGGCCGTAGCTCCTGGAACTCCTCCGTACGGGTCACGCCCTCACTGATACCTCATTCCCGACAAAAGTGGCATGGTGTCGGAGATCACATCCCGACCGGCTCACATCCGTACCGGGCTGTCTCGTCCTGGGGTTGTCACCCTGAAACGAGGAGCACACCATGCAGAAAGTCTGGTTCGTCACCGGCTCGAACCGCGGCCTCGGCCGCAACTTCGTCGAGGCCGCCCTGGCGCGCGGTGACAAGGTCGCCGCCACCGCCAGGAGCACCGCCGCCCTCAAGGAACTGACCGACACCTACGGCGACGCCATCCTCCCGCTGGAGCTGGACGTGACCGACAGGGCCGCCGTCTTCGCGACCGTGAAGCAGGCCAAGGAGCACTTCGGCCGGCTCGACGTCATCGTGAACAACGCCGGCTACGCCCAGGTCGGCGCGGTCGAGGAGCTGACGGAGCGGGAACTGCGCGACCAGCTCGAAACCAACCTGTTCGGCGCGGTGTGGGTGGTCCAGGCCGCGCTGCCGTACCTGCGCGAGCAGCGCTCGGGCCACATCGTCCAGCTGTCGTCGGCGGCCGGGATCATCGCGATGCCGCTCGGCGGCGCCTACCACGCCTCCAAGTGGGCCCTGGAGGGTCTGAACGAGGCGCTCGCCGGCGAGGTCGCCGAGTTCGGCGTCAAGCTGACCATGATCGAGCCCGCCGGGTTCGCCACCCGCGACGGCAACAACCCCGACCCGCTCGCCAACGGTCACATGGCCACCACCGACCCGGCCTACGACGCTCTCCGTCAGCGGCTCGGCGCGATGGCGGGCAAGATGCCCGCCGGAGATCCGGCCGCCGCGGCGCAGGCGCTGCTGAAGCTGGTCGACTCCGCCAACCCGCCGGTGCGGGTGCTGTTCGGCAAGGGCTTCTACCCGATGATCCAGCAGGCCTACGCCGCCCGGCTCAAGACCTGGGAGGACTGGCAGGACCTGTCGATCGAGGCCCACGGCACGCATGACGCCCGCTGACTGCCGTACGGCATCGAGGGGCTCTTCGACGCGGCCGCGACGAGGATCACCATGACGTACAGCAGGAAGACCACCCCCACGACCACGATCGCCAGCAGGCAGCCCGTGGCGCCGAACTGCGGCGACGCGGCCGGAGGCGGCGGAGCGGGCCACGGCACGGGCGGCGGAGCACCGGGCCGCGGCGGCGGGTGGAAGGCGTGACGGGGCACAGGCGGCGGGTGGACGGAGTGATGGGGAGCGGGCGACGGCGCGTGCACCGTCGCCCACGGCACCGGTCCCCTCCCAGGCCCTCCCCCGGGTCCTCCCGATCCCCACCCCGACCCCGACCCCGGTCCAGGCCCCGGCCCCCGTGGCGGCGGGGCGAAGAAGAGGTCGGGCCGGGGAGTCACGACAGGCGCGCGACGCGTGTCGCAGCCCAGGCAGGCGGCGTCGCCGGACGCGTTCCACACGTCACACAGCGCGCACCGCCAGTTCGGCCCGGGAACGGTCACAGGCTGTTCGCGATCGTGTCGATGATCTCGTCCAGCTCCAGTTCCTCCAGCCCCTGCCCGGCGGTGGAGGGGAAGTGCAGCGTCATGTTCCACTCCTCGGTGATGTCGCTCCACGGGTAGACGTCGGGCGCGAAGATGACGAGGCGCTTGGCCGAGTTCTCCATGACGGCCGTCCGGCTCCCGGAGTAACCCCACTGCTCGAACAGGCCGTCCATGTCCTGGGGCAGGTGCTGCGGATAGGTGTGCGCGGAGACGGCCTGCGCGGAGCGCAGCGGATGCGCCGACGCGTCGGTGAACATCACGATGACGTGCCGGCGCCGGTCGAGCCCCCGCTCCCAGGGGGAGTCGATGGCCAGGGCCAGCGCCTCCAGGCCCGATTCCGGCTCGTCGCCGCCTCCGGTCGCGCGCAGCCGCCGGACGAACCCGTCGAAGTCGTCCGCCTGCTCGGGGAAGACCAGGAAGCCGGTCTCCTCGATGGCGTCCTCGGCGAAGTCGCCGAAGTCGCGGAACGCGATGACCTTGAGCCGGAGCCGGCTGATCTCCTTGCCCTTGGCGCCCATCACCTGGCTCAACCGCTCGTGGAAGGTCAGGGCGCTCTTCTTGACCGTGTCCAGGACCGGAGCCATGCTCTCGGTCACGTCGATGCAGAGCACGATGTCCACCGCGTACCGCAGGTTCCCCTGGTACTCGCCGACGGAGGTCATGGCTGGTTCTCCTCTGTTCGCATGCTGATTCGCACTCGTGAGCCCGGCGACGTGACGTACCGGGAGCGCAGTTCGCAGACCGCGGGGTCCCTGAGCGTCCGCATGAACGCCGCCGTGCCCGGCCGGGCGCCGGGCGACCTGGCCGTCATCGCGGCCAGGAGCCGTTTCATGGGCTCGCACAACCGGTCGTCGAGCCGCAGCGCCGTCCCGGCGTTCACCGCGTCGGCCGGTGAGCCGAACCGGTCGCCGAACCCCGGCAGCGCGCCGGTCAGGTAGTGATGGGCGAGCAGGCCGAGGGCGAAGACGTCGGCCGCGGTGGTCAGCTCCTCCGGCCGTACGTCCTCGTCCCCCTGCACGTAGCGGCGCCACTCGGGAGCCCCGTAGACCAGGTCCCCCGCGATGTCCTCGCGTGCCGGGGGACGGCCGGACGCGTAGGCGTCGTCGAAGTCGATGAGCTTGGCCGTGTGGAAGGCGCCCTGCCGGCGCTTGACGATCAGCACGTTGCCGGGCTTCAGGTCGCCGTGCACCAGGTCGATGCCGTGCAGCAGGCCCAGGCTGAGCGCCAGCGTACGCAGCAGCACCGCCTTCTCCGCGGCCGTGAGCGAGCCGGGCCGCGGCGTGCCGACCGCGTCGATCCGCTCCGTGACCTTGTAGTACGAGGCGCCGTGGTGGAAGAAGTCGCAGGCCAGGACCAGGTTTCCGGCGCCGGCCGCGTCGTGCCGCAGCCGGCTCATGACCGCCCGGTGGCGCCGTTCGAACTCCTCGCAGGCCCGCATCCGCAGCCGCACACTCGCCGCGGACCCGCTCTTGGGCCGTTTCGGGTCCAGGAACCGCTTGATGAAGTACGGCCGCCCGTCGCGTTCGGCGAAGGCCCACACGCATCTCCCGCCGCCGCTGTTCGTCGGCGCGCTGACGATGCGGTAACCCCTGATGACCTCGCCCGCCCTCATCCCGGCCCCACCGGCATGAGCCGCTCGTAGTCCGGCCGGTAGTCCTCCCACGTACGCGCCCGCCACTCCCTGGCCACGGCGTCCCCGGCCGGCGGGCGGACAAGCGGATAGCGCCCCTCCATCTCCAGCGAGCGCGGGGCGAAGCTCTCCCTGAGCTCCGCGAACCCCGCGTAGCCCAGGGCCGCGAGGCTCAGCGAGGCGTCGTCGGCCGTGTACCCCGACACCTGCTTGGCCAGCCGCTCCGCCCACTCCCGCTCGTCCGCCGCCGCCCGCATCGTGCTGAGCAGGTGACACTCGAAATGGGCGGGCGTCTCGACGTAGCCGAAGAAGCCGTCGGTCGCGCACACCAGGACACACGGCAGCGGCAGCAGCAGCACGTGCTCCTCGATGGTGAACTCCTGGTCGGCGCAGATCACGTTCGTCATCGGCGGGTCCTGCACCAGTTGCTGAAGACAGTCGGTTTCGTCCGTGTGGTCCCTGGTCAGCGCCTGCAGCCCGCCGCCGCGGCTCAGCGCGTACGCCCGTGAGTCGCCCGCCCAGAGGACCCGGCACTCGGCCTGCTCCCCGCCGAGCCGGTAGTGCGCGGCGGCCATGGTCGTGGGCAGCCACCTGCGCATCCGGCTCACGATCTTGCCGCGTGGCGGCGCCGGCACGTCCGCCAGCACCTCCACCAGCCGCGCCCGCAACGACTCCGTCTCCCGCACCGTCTCCCGCGCCACCCCATCGGCGGCCGTCTTCCGCGCCACCCCATCGGTGGCCGTCTCCCTGGCCTCCCCGTCCGCGAACGCCGTCCGCGCCGCCCTGTCCATGAACGCCGTCCGTGCGGCGCCGTCCATGAACCAGGACAGCACGCCGGACCTGACCAGCCGCGCCCCCACCCAGGCCCCGCTGCGCCGCGTACCGTCACGAAGTTCGCACGCCGCCCCCGCGCCCGACCCACCCAAACCGTCGAAAACGCCCACGATCCCCTCGGCCGCCGCGAAGCGGTGGGCGAAAAGCGGCTCGGCGTCCTCGCCCCGCCCGTCGCGCCGTTCCGTCCACACCCCTACGGCCATGACCCCTTCGTCGCGGTAGTGCCAGATCGTGCCCTCGCCCGGGGAGCCGACGGCGACGCCCCTGACCCTGACCTCCGTCACCTGTCCGGATCCTCGATCTTCGTCGGCCGCAGGCCGCGGACCCGGCTGGTGCGCCGGCCGTCGCCGTCGGAACCGCGGGACTCGTCCTCCAGGGCCGGCGCCGGCGCGAGCGTGCCGCGCAGCCGGGTCGAGCGGATCCCGCCGAACGGCGACGAGGAGCCCCCGTTCATGCGGTCGCGCAGGGCGCGCTCGGCCTGCAGCGACTCCCACGGCTCCCGGTCCGCCTCCGAGTGCTTGAGCACGGCCTGCCAGGCGGCCAGCAGTTCCTGACGTTCCTCACGCTCGGCGTTCGCGATCATGTCGTACGCCGCCCGCGGGCCCTCGCGCTCCATGATCTCGGCGATCAGCCCCTCCGCGCCGTCCCTGCGCAACATGCGCAGATGGCGCTCCCTGCGCATCTCCATGAGCCGGGTGTCACGCTCGATCTCCCGGTACGCCCGCCCGCTCGCCACGATCTCGTTGCCGTCGACCACCACCTCGACGGTGACGTTGCGGAGCCGGAGCGCGGCGTCGCCGCTGAAGGTGCGCATCGACTCGGTCAGCGCGTCCTCGGCCTGGTGCAGCTCGCCGATGTCGAAGCTCCGCGAGACCCGGCGGAGCATCCGCTGAATCGGCAGATACAGGGCGCCGCTGACGTCCATGATGCCGCGGTGCACGATCTCCGCGGGATCGGCGACCCGGCAGTTGAGCCGCACCAGGCTCGGGAAGCCGAACGCGGGATCCCTGCTGAGCAGCGGCATGCTCAGCACCAGCCGGTGCTCGGTCACGTCCACCTCGTAGACCTGCCGGTACGTGCCGTACCAGGCGTCGGGGACGGACTCGCCGTGCCGGATCGTCAGCAGGTCGCCCTTGCGCGGAGCCAGGACCATCGCCGTCCCCGGTGCGGGCGGACGCAGGGGCATGCGGGGCAGGAGCAGCGACAGGGTGGTGCTCTTCGTGATCGGGTTGTAGGTGTACAGCTCCACGTCAGGTCCTTCCGTTCGCGTACGAGGAACGGCCCAGCTCGGCGAGCAGCCGCGCGGCCGGATGATCACGACGCCCGGCGGCCCTGGCCCAGTCGTCGAGGTGGTGGTGCAGCCGCTCCCGGTGCCGGCCCGAGCGGGCGGCCACGGCGAGCACGATGTCGCGGACACCGCGGTAGGCGGCCCCGTCGCGGTCCGCGTGCACGTCCACGTATTCGCGCAGCGTCTCCAGAGCCGGCTGCTGCGCCGGCCTGCGGTCGAGGGCACGGGCCCACAGTTCGATCAGCTGCGACCGGTGCTCCTCCGCGCCGGCCAGCAGCAGCGGCAGCGACTGATGGCCCTGTCCTGACGCCTCTCCCGCCGGCTGTGCGGCCGATCGGGCGGCCGATCGGGCCGCCGGCTGGGCGACCGGCTGGGCGACCGGCTGGGCGGCCACGAAAACGAAGGCCGCCAGCGCCTTCGTCACCATCGGCGACGCGTCCCGCGGCTGCGACCACTCGACCAGCGCCGCCAGCACCTCGGCCACCCTCCCGCGCTCCATCAGGCCGGACAAAGCGTGACCGACCGGCAGGAGCGTGCCCCAGTCGTCGCGGTCCAGCAGCACGCGCAACGCCTTGACCGCACGTCGCGGCTGAGCCGCACCCAGCCCGCCGCCGAGCACCGCGGCCGCCGTCAGCCCCTGCCTGCGCTGCTCGGCCGTGTCCCCCTCCGCCACCCAGGCTTCGAGCAGCAGCCACACGGCTTCGGCCAGGTCGGGGTGCCCGCCGACGACGTCGAGCGCCGTGGCCGCGCTCTGGCGCACCACGACGGAGCCGTGCCTGGCCCACGGCCGCAGGAACCGGTGCAGCGCATGGTCGTAGTCGCTCCAGGCGATCACTCCCGCGGCCACCGACGTGCGCGCCCGTACGCCGATGTCCGGATGGGCGACCAGCCGGCGGATCCAGGCGAGGAACGCCGAGCGCTGCCCGTCCAGATAGGTCCAGGCGTACCCGAGCACCGCCTGCCGGACGAGCGGATTGAGATAACGGACCCGCGGCGCCACGTCGCCTGGCCCGCCCGACCCCACCGAGACGTCGATCCACGGGTGGTCGGAGCCGATCCGCTCCCGGAAGCGCAGGTCGGGCGGCGCCTCCGCGGCCGGCGTGAGCAGATCGTAGAGCTGCGCGGCAGCGTCCGAGACCGTCAGGTACGTGGCGTCCTCCAGCGTCGCGGCGGCCAGCGCGAAGCACATGGCCTCGGGCGTACGATGACGGCTGAACCAGTCATGCACCCGGCCCGTCGGATCGCGCAACTCCTTGACCTTGGCCGCCAGGTCCGCCCGCTCGCGGATCACGGTGGCCAGGTGCAGCGCGGTGCGGGGGCGGGTGTCCTCGCGCAGGAGTTCGAGCGCGCCCGCCTCGATGAGGCGCAGCCGCAGGTCGGCCGACTCCTCGGGGGTCGGCTCGCGGTCGTGGACGCGGCGTTCGATGAGACGTACGAGATCGAGCCCGCCCAGCGTGGTCAGCACCTGCCCAGAACGCTCGGCCTCCATCAGCGCCCCGCGCGGCGGGCCCGTCACCAGGACCAGGTAGCTCGCGTGCTCGTTCAGGCAGGCGGTCAGGTCGTCGATCCACCGCTCGTCGATCAGATGGGGGGTCAGGCCGGGCGTGGCGTCGTCGAGGACGAGGAGGTAGCCGCTGTTCCGCTCGGGCGGCCGCCACTGCGCGTCCCGCAGCGCCGACGCGTCCAGCACTTCGTGACACCCACCGCCTTTCACCGCCTGCCCTGCCTCCTGCGCTCTTACGGCCTGCTCCCTTACCGCCTGGTCCCTTACCGCCTGCGCTCTTACGGCCTGCTCCCTTACGGCCTTGACCAGCAGGTTCACCCCTGTGGCCTTCCGCCCGCCGGGCGGGAGAGCCAGGATCAGCAGCCGGCGCTCGACCAGAATCCGCAGCGCCTCGTCGAAGCGCGGCAGCGGAAGATGCCCCTCGGTCCAGTGGGCCAGCCGCCGCTCGCTGATCCGCGCCGTCGGCTGCCCGGTGCGGCGTGCGCCGTCGCCGAGGTTCATCCCACCGCCGAAGCTGACCGCGTCGTTGAACAGCGCCACCGTGCCGATCCGCATGCCGAACGGGTCGGCGTTCAGCCGTTCCATGACACTGGCCGCGATCGCGGCGGCCCTCGCCGCCTCCGCGCGTTCGGCCTCGTCCTCGCTCTCGCCCTTGCGGTGGAGTGCCCGGAGGGCGTCCTCCTCACTGAGCGGTTTGTCATCCTTGTCCTGTCGGGCCTGGGGCGGCTGCTCCGCCTCCGCCTTATCGCCCGCCTCCTCGATCGGAGGGTCCTCGACTGACTGGCTCATGTTCCGGCCTCCGCGGCATTCAGGAGATGGTGAAGTCGCCCGAGAAGTGCACGGGCGCGTGGTAGACGCTGGCGTTCTTGATCGTGTCGGCGACGATCGACGGCGAGCCGTCCTTCGCCCGCGACAGCCGCCTGACCAGGCGCTCAACGCCTTCCAGGAAGGCGCGGTCGCTGCCGAGGCGGGCGACGAGCACCCGCTCCAGGGTCGCGAGCGCCGTCGGGTCGACGGGGTCGGCCTCGACGCGGGCCAGCGCGCCCGTCGCGGCCGCGTCCCCGGCGAAGCGGACGCGGACCATTTCCAGGAGCTGGACGGAGTGGCGATCCCAGGACGCCTCGGCCCAGGACACGCCGTCCTTCACCGTCCGCTCTTCGGGGTGCGCCGTTCCCCCGTCTCTCACGGCCTCGGCGACGAGGTGGGCGGCGTCTTTTCCGAGCTCCGCGACTGATCTCATGTTCGCTCCAGAGGAATCGATGGCGGTGGAATCGGCTGGTGGTTCGAGCCTGGGGTCCTGCTCGAGAATCCGCTGCCGCAGGTCCCTGATCCGTACGCCGGGGTCGGTCCCCAGCTCGTGCCCCAGCCTGCGCCGCAGCTCGTCGCAGGCGGCCAGGGCGTCCGACGACCGGCCGACGCGATGCAGCGCCAGCATCAGCAGCCGGGTCGCCTCCTCGTCCAGCGGACGTCTCTCCACGAGGTCCTGGATCTCGGGCACCACCTGGGTGTGGCGTCCGAGCCGCAGCTCGGCCTCCATGCACTCGACGACCGCGGCGCGATGCTCCTCCAGCAGCCTGGTGCGCGCGTTGGCCGCGCCAGGGCCCGGCAGCCCGCTGAGCGGCTCACCGGGTCGCAGGCCGTCGCCGCCCCACTGCCTCAGGCCGTCCCGCAGCAGCTCCACGGCACGCGCGTCGTCCTTGTGCAGCAATGGCCGCGCCGCGCCGACGAGGTCGTGGAAACGATGCACGTCGACCTGGTCCCGCTCGGCCACCACCAGGTAGCCGGTCGTGTGGGTGGGCAGGACGAGCGTCCCCTTGGGCGTGCGGCCGAGCCGGCCGCGCAGGTCACTGGCGTACTGCGACAGGACAGGGCGGGCGCTGCTGATCGGCTTCTCGCCCCAGATCTTGTCGATGGCCTGCTCGATCGTGACCGGCTTGCCCTCGGCGAGCAGCAGCAGGGCCAGCAACAGCCGCTGCTGCCGCTCCCCGAGCTGAACCGGCCGGTCGTCCCGGAATGCCTGCATCCCATTGAGCAGTTGATATCTCACGGCCACTTCCTCCACTCGGGAATTGTCATGAAAGACCTATGAAGGACCTATGACGGGCCCTACATCAGCCCGCTCATCCGGTCTCTGACTCGCTATTCGATCCTTAATTCCAGAGGGACGCACAAAGCATCCCCCAGAAAAAGGAGAACGAAATGAACGAGGCCAGGCGGAATGAGTCGACGGGCGCCGGGTGGCGCAAGGCCACCTTCAGCGACCACGGCGGCGGCTGCGTCGAGGTCGCCTTCGGCGAGAACTGGGTCGGGCTCCGCGACTCGAAGAATCCGACGGGGCCGACGCTCAACTTCAGCAACTCGGAGTGGGACGCGTTCCTCTCCGGCGTGTACGCCGGGGAGTTCGACCTGACGTAACAGGCGATCGCCCCCAGGGGAGACGCCGCGGTACGCGGCCCGCGGCGCCTCCCCCGGCCCCGGGGCCGGCGCAGGAGTGCCGGGCCCCGAGGCCGCGAGGGCGCGCATGGCGGGTCATCGGGCCATGTCACGAATATCGGCGCTCAGTTTCGCGAGAAATTGCCGCGCCGCGTCGTCGTAAATAGCCATCGCGGCCAGCACGGACCATTGCCGATGGTACGTGGCAATGTCATCGGCATCGCGAACGGTCAACCTCATGTGCGTAACCTCGACTTCCACGAAACTGTCACCCGCGCTGCCGTCACTTTCGTAGAGCGTGAATCCGTTCGAAGGGCAGACCAGCGCCTCACCGTCCTGCGGGATCAGCCCGATGCGGACGTTCTCCAGCGTGCTCAGCGAGGCGACCCGGTCCAGTTGGGCCAGCAGAAGACGCGGCGTTCCCGGCCGCAGCCGCAACGCCGCCTCCGTGATCAGGAACTCGAAGGTGCGGCTCTCGTCGTACAGCGCGAGCTGCCGTTGCAGCCGCGCCGCGACCACCATGGGCAGGTCGCCCTCGGAGTAGGGCGGGTCGAAGAGCGAGAAGACGCGGCGGGCGTACTCCGCGGTCTGCAGCAGCCCGGGAACGATCGTCGGCTGGTACACCCGCACGACGTGCGCCTGGTCCTCCTGCTCGCGGATCTCGTCCTGCAGATGCGTCTGCCGCTGCAGAGCCTCCCGCCAGGTGTGCATCTCGGTGAAGGCCGCCTGGGTGAGGTCGGCGAGGAACTCCCGCGTCGGCGTCGGCGCCTCCACCGCCTCACCCCACGCCGTCACCTCCGGCAACGACGGGACCACGCTGCCGGACTCGATCCGCGACACCTTGGACTGGCTGATGCCGATGCGGTGAGCGAGATCCCGCCCGGAGATGCCGGCGAGGTCCCGCAGCCGCCGCAACTCACCGGCCAGCCGCTGGCGCTTGGTACGACCCCTCCCCCCCTCACCTGCGAGGTCTTCCATCTGTCCCCGATCCTGTGCGACTCGGTCAAGTGCCGAGTCAGTTTGAACTGTTTTGATGCGGAGTGTAGGCACTGAAGCATGATTAGTGGCTGCTGTTCAAGTAGTCATAATGGTTCGGCATAGATCCGATCCCCATACTCGCAGTTCATCCACCTACACCTCCTAAAGCACCGACTTATCCTGATTCAGCACGATTCATCCGCACTTCCCCCCTTAACCCCTCCGCGCCCTCCAGCACACCCTCACCCGCCACCCCAGGACGCCCGCCGACGCCCACTGAGGCCCACCGACGCCCTCGCGAGCCACAGGCGAGCCGGCCACCCTCCACCACACGAGCGAAGGCACCCTCTCCCGACCTGCTGTCCCCGCGCAACGTCGGCTGCGAGCAGAAGCACCCCCTTCCGCCCACCTGACTCACGTGGCTGGTGAGCACTGCGGAGAGGGCTGCGGTCACCGATCCTGCGGCAGCGGCGAGTCACAAGTCCACCACCCCTCGCAACTCCGGACGATCCCGGACCGAATGCCCCTAAGCCCCTCGACCAACCCACCCAACGCCCCCAGTCCAACCCCATCCGACATCCTCATCCACCCGCACGATCACGTCCCCTCCACAGGCCGCTGATCTGCGCGCTGACCGAACCCGTCCAACTCCCCCGCCCGAACCCGTCCGACCTGCCGCGTCCGGCTTCGTCCGACCTCATCCGACCCTCTCCGCCAGCCCTTTACATCCCCACCGATCACCCCTGGCGCCCCTGCTCATCAACCTTGTCCACGCCGCCCACCACGCACCCAAGACCGCCCTTTGCCCCCCACCCGCCACCATGCCCAACCCCAGCCCCGATCCCGACTGCCGCCCACCCAGAACAAGATCCCCAATCCTGAGTGGCGACTCAGTCGTCACCGATCTGAAATGAGGCTGAATATGCGATCTGCACCAGATTGACCGCCAGATGATGCCAATATGACCACCGTCACACACCGATCTCGAAGATCACTCATTTCCGGCTTGGGGCGATGGCTGAACAACCTCGCGACTTGGCACTGTGCACGCTGGTCGACCAGTTGAATGAGCTGGTCACACTGGCGGGATCCCCTTCCCTGTCCGACCTGCGAAAATTTTCGCGAAACAGCAGCAGGGAACTGGCAGAAAGCACCACGCACGACATTTTGGCCGGTAAACGCAAGCGAGCACCAGAATGGCCCTGGGTGTTCTCTTTCGTCACCGCCTGCCGAACCGCCGCCGAGCAGACCGGCCTGGACATCCAACCCCTGAACGACGTGAAGGCCTGGCACGACCTGTGGCGCGCGGCCCGAGACAACCACCCCACCCGCCCGACTCCTCCACTCACCGACGAGCAGGAGGAGAAGAAGAGGAAGAAGGAGGAGGACAAGGAGGAGACACCACCCTCACCCTCACCATCGAGGGAGTACCTCCTCCGGGTCTTCGGCCGAAGCGGCATCCGCGTACTGTTCGCCAGCAACCCCCGCAACGCCCAGGACTGCATGCGCCTGGCCGTCATCGCCCTGCTCCGCGACTGGCCGGAAGACGCCCGCCCGTGGCTGAGCCGCGCCGAAGAGGCCGGCCACCCTCAGGCCACCGAGCTGCTCAACCGCCCTCACCACCGGCAACTGGCCGCCCAACTCGCCTATCAGTACGGCCAGGACTTCCAACGGCAGCGCCCCGGCCATCTGAGCATGGCGATGTTCTTCTACCGCCTGGCGGGCGACAGCGGCCATGTGGAGGCCGCGTACCAGCTCGGCTGCGCCCACCGCAGCAGAGGCGAGCCCTGGGTGGCGGCCGGCTGGTTCCGCCGCGCCGCCCTGGACGGCCACCCCGCCGCCATCGCCGAGTTCACCGGAGCCTCTGACGAGCTGACCGGCAGCGGAGAGCAGCCGGCCGAGGACTCGCCACCCATGCCCTCAGGCCCGCCAACGCCTTGACGCCACGATCATCGGTCCCCCAAGGCACAGGGAAACGCTCGGCCGTAACTCTTCAGTGAGACGGCCTACAACCGGACTGCCTGCCTAACTGCTTGCCTATCTGCCCGGTCCTGGAACCAGCCCACGAATCCCACCATCTCACTACCCATGGGGTCATTTGCACGAGCGAGCGCGTGGCTGGCCCTGTTCGTCGCCGGCCTGCCCGCGCTGGGCGTGGCCGCCGTGATCATCGCGGTGCGGGGGCGGTCGTGGATGATGTTCTCGGCGACGTACGTGCTGCTGTTCGGGCTGGCCTACCTCGCGGGCCTGATCCTGCTCGCCCTGCTGCGCTTCTGTCCAAACTGGCTGCGCGCGCTGGTGGCGGGGGTGCTCGTGTACGCGATCGCGTCGGTCACGCCGCTGGTCAGCCCGATGGTCCGCTATCCGTACCACGTGATCAGATGCGGCGGTCTGCCCATCGTCGCCTCCCGCTTCGCCGCCGCCATGAGTTACACCGTCCCCGGGGACGAGGACTACACGGTGACACCGCTCCACGACGTGTTCTTCTGCGAGGAGAAGGAGGCCAAAGCCGCCCGCTATCACCACTACGACTGACCTGCTGGAAAAGCGCTGCCCCGCGATATCGTTCCGTCCGTGACAGAAAGCGATGAATTCAAGCCTGCCACGGAATCCGGCGAAATCCTGGAGCGCTCTTTCCGAGTCATCCTGCGCCGTCTCACCAGCCACGACCAGGACGAGTTCATCAAAGGGGTCCGGGCCGGCAACGGCCTCAACCTGCCCGCGACCCCGGAAGCGTTCCAGACGTTCCTCGCCCGCTTCGACGAGGGCCGATCCGCCGACGGCCTGCTGATCTGCCTGCGCGACACCGGCGCCATCGCCGGCAATGTCAACATCAACAGCATCATCCGCGGACGCTTCCAGAACGGCTCACTGGGCTACGCCGCCTTCCCGCCCTATGCCAATCGCGGATACATGACAGAAGGCCTCGGCCTGGTATTGCGCCATGCGTTCCGCACATTACGGCTGCACCGCCTGGAAGCACAGATCAGCCCCGACAACCACGCCTCCATCAAATTGGTGCAACGCCACGGCTTCCGCAACGAGGGCTACTCCCCTGATCTCCTGTTCATCAACGGCGCCTGGCGCGGCCACGACCGCTGGGCCCTCACCAACGACATGCACGGCATAGTCCCCGACACTCCCCACCCAACACTCCCTGCCCACTGAGCCACCACCTGGACAGCCCTTCAATCCGCCCGGACCATGGAAACATGAAACTCCGGGCCCACCCCATAGTGCGCGGGTGCGCCGCAGTGTCAGGGCTGATCTTGATATCGCTCGCGCAATCATGGATGAGCACCGCCCTCGACGCGCCGATCACCCTTCTGCACTTGGACCCGCTGTTCAACGCGGCACCGTCCGGCCTGGCCGCGGGCGCTGTCGTGACGGTGCCGCTACTGGCGATCGGCACCGTCATCATGATTCGAGCCCCCTGGCTGGGCGTCACTTGCACCCCCACCACGGTCAAGGTGCACAAACTGCTGTGGACCCGCTGCTCCTCACCGTGTCTTCCCGAACAAGCAGCCTCCGGCGGGAGCACTCCGGCTCCGGGATGATCGCTAAGGCTACGTTCGTTGGCGATGTCCGTAGATGGCTGAGGTGAAGCCTGATCATCCCGCCCGCCATCGACCCGGGACAAGCCGAGCAGACCAGGGCCACGGGGCCAAGGTCGTTCGTCCAGTGGGGCGCTCCACCTTGACCCCGTGACCCTGGCCCGCTTCCCCTTCGGGCGGGTCGACGGCAGACGGGATGATCAGGGCGGGGGTGTGCGCGTCGCGCGAAAGTGCCGAGGTGGCGGGCGTGATCGTCGTGCCATTAGCGTGCCATTCAGGGCGGTCAGCAGCGGTCAATCACGTTCACTCGCGGATTGTCCTCCGCCCAGGTGGCGGTCCTCGCTCCGCTCGGGCTGCCCCGCCGTTGCGCGCCTCTGGCGCGCGAAGGCGCAGAGTACGTCTGCGCCCCGGAGCAACCAAAGCGGCTGTCCCGCCGTTCCCGACCCCGCCCTACCACCTGAAGATCAACTCTGCGGCGATCACGACGTCGATGACGCCGCACCATTCGGCGAAGGACCGGGCCACCACCTTGTCCCGCCGGAGGTGGACGAAGTCCCAGACGCCATGGAAGAACCAGCCGGCCGCCACCAGGTAACGGCCCAGATCCGGATGCACGGCCAGCCCGATCAGCCCGAGCGCACCGAAGGCGAGCATCCCCAGCGCCTGCACCCGGAACGTCCCGGACCGGAACACATGCCCGTCCACGACGCTCCAGAGCAGGACGGTCAGCGCGACGGCGGAGAACACGGCGGCCGGTTCGATCACGTCCAGCCCGCGCAGCGCGACGACGCCGGCCAGCCCGACCACGAGCAGCGGCCACGTCGCCCGGCGCGCTTCCAGCTTGGCGACCACCAGGTACAGCAACGGCAGGAGCACGAGGATCGACGCGAACGACGCCACCGCCTCGTCCGACTCGGTGCCGCCGAAGGTCACCGCGGACAGTACCAGCGCCAGCGCCGTGGGCCAGCGGTCGAGCAGCCGGCGGACCCGGTGCCGGCGTCCATGGGGCACGCTCGCCATGGAGGCCTCCTGGTGGGGTGATGGGGTGACGAATGACGGATCGGGGTGCGCGGGCGGGCCGTCCATGCGGTTCCTCCCTACGGGGGCCGGGTATCTACCGCGCTCAGCCTGGCCGCTGGAGGCAGCGGCCAGTAGTGCCGAAACCGCAGGCGTGCGCGTGGCTTTGTCACTCGATCTCGTGACAACTGTCATGAATTGACCGCGGCGGAAATCGCGACCGGCCCGCGGCGCGGCGTGCTGTCACAATGACTGCGTGCGCGACCACGGGACCGACGGCGGGACGGCGGCACTCCGGAGCTTCCGCCGCTACACCTGGTGGAGCCTCACCGGCAGCACCGCGTTCTTCTTGGTCGCCGTGGCCGGCACGGGGCTCCTGGCCTCCGGTGTACCGGTCTGGGCCAGAGGTGCGGGCGCCGCCGCGCTGGCCGTGACAGCCGTGTGCTGCGCGGTGCTGCTGCACCGCCGGCTGGCGTTCGACCCCGCCGCCGCACCCGGCGAGAGCCCCGGCCGCCCACTCCTGGCGTGGATGGCCGCGGGTGCCGCCGGTACGGCCACGCTCGGCGGCGTTCTGCTGGCCGTACGGGACGACGCGCTGTGGGCGCTGGCCCCGGCGATGACGGTGTCGGTCGTCGCGACGTTCCTGCCGCGGGCGCGCCGGTGGGCGCTGATCGCCGTGGCGATGGCCGCCGCGGCCGTGCCGGGCGCGGTCGCGGGAGGCGACGACCCGGTGCGCGCGGTGCTGTTCCCGCCGGGACTGGTCGCGTTCAGCGCCTGGGTCACGCTCGGCTCGTTGTGGGCGTGGGACATCGCGGAACGGCTGAACGCGGCGCGGCGCCTCGACGGGGAGCTGGCCGTCACCCGGGAACGGCTGCGGTTCGCCGCCGACCTGCACGACATCCAGGGCCACCATCTCCAGGTGATCGCGCGCAAGAGCGAACTGGCCGCGCGGCTGGCGGCGGCCGACCCGCCCCGCGCGACCGCGGAGATGCTGGAGGTGCAGCGGCTCGCCACCAACGCGCTCTCGGACACGCGGGCCGTCGTGCAGGGCTACCGCCGTACGACGCTGGAGGCGGAGCTGGCCAACGCGGGCCGGGTGCTCGCCGCGGCCGACATCCGGGTCCAGATGAACGTCGAGCCCGCCGCGGCCACCGGGCCGCTCCCCGACGCCTGCCGGCACCTGCTCGGGCTGGTCGTGCGTGAGGCCACCACCAACGTGCTGCGCCACAGCCGGGCGCGCGCCGCCGAGGTCAACTACCGCCTCACCAACGGCCTGGCCCGGTTGCGGGTACGCAACGACGGCGCGACCGGCCCACCCGGCTCGGGGGCGGGCACCGGGCTGCGCACCCTGGCCGACCGGCTGCGGGCCGCCGGAGGCGAGCTGACCTGGGAGCACGAACACGAAAGCTTCGTCGTGGCCGCCTGCCTGCCGGTCGACGCGAGCGCGGAGGCGCGATGATCCGGCTGCTGATCGCCGACGACGAGGACCTGCTGCGCAGCGCCCTGGCCGCGCTGCTGGCGCTGGAACCCGACCTCACCGTGGTGGCCGAGGCCACCACGTCCACCGACGCGGTACGGCTGGCCCGCGAGCACCGCCCCGACATCGCCGTGCTCGACCTGGAGATGCCGCCGGCCGACGGGTTGGACGCCGCCGCACGGATCATGGCCGCGCTGCCCGGTGTCCGTATCGTGCTGGTCACCCGGCACGCGCGGCCGGGAGTGCTGCGCCGCGCCCTGGCGGCCGGCGTCAGCGGGTTCGTGCCCAAGACCACGCCGGCGTCCCGGCTCGCCGAGATCGTCCGCGATGTCGCCGCGGGCCGGCGGTACATCGACACCGACATCGCCGCATCCGCCCTGACGGAAGGCCCCTGCCCGCTCACCGACCGGGAACTCGACGTGCTGCGTGCCTGCCGTACAGGGGCGTCGGTCGGCGAGATCGCCGCCCAGGTGCACCTTGCGCCCGGCACGGTGCGCAACTACCTGTCGGCGGCCATGGCCAAACTGGGCGTCGGCTCCCGTCACGCCGCCGCCCGCCGCGCCTGGGAGGAAGGCTGGATCTGATCCGCGGAACGAGCCGCCACATCGTCATGGCGCTCTGTTGAACGCCTGGCCCGCCGCCCGCCAGATACCGCCGTCATTCGACCGGCAGCTCTGGACGCCCGTTCCGTCCGCTTGGATCCAGACCCACCAGATCCTCATGCAGCCCTACAAGGGTTCGGCCGGTCGGTACCAGATCGTCTCCGGCGACCTCGACCAGAAGCCAGCTTGGGAGCTGCTCCTGGAGCGTCTCCGGCACATCGTCCTCGGCGAGATCCGGCTCATCAAGGCGATACAGCACCCCGAAGACGGTCTCGAAGGCTCCCATCGAACCAACGCGGGGCGGCCGAATCATTCCGGTTCTGACAATCGCTGCCGAGCTATCCTCCAGGGCCTTGGTTCCTGCGCGTCATCGCATTCGGCATCTTCTTCGTCCCAGCCCGTCCCTGAGAGCCACGTCTCCAACCAGTCGGTCAGACTCTCGGCGGCGACGTACCACGCGCTGTGCCAGTCAGCGCAGATGCCGTTCGGCTCGAAGAGCAACACGGGTGCCCTCAGGACTGCGACAGTCCACGGCGGCGTACATGCCGCATCCCCGATCCAGGATCGGCAGGACCTCTGCCGGCCAGGATGCCTCACCGGACCTCCGCGTCGCACGTTCCTCGCGATAGTCGCTTACCGCGGTACGCCCATTGCCTGTGAGCGGCTAGAGGTGATAGTCGGGGCCGAAACCGCCGTTGGCCACTTCACCGTAGAGCCGCGCCAGCACCGGAGGGAGTTTGAAGCCCAGAATGCGCTCCGCATTTTCGACTTCCTCCTCTGTCGCGGGGGGAGACAGCCGTTCCGTGGTCGCGTCTGCCTTCACGAGCACTCGCCGTGAAAGGTCATCGATCCCGGTCATGGAGATGATCCTGCCAGGCCTATCTGATCGAGAACTCCCGTCTTGGGCCGACGGCTTGGGAGGAGGATGGAGTCCAGGCCGGTTCGCAAGCAGGAGCCGCCCTTCGCGATGGGACGCTTTCGCGCACGGAAGCTCAGCTGCTGCTTCCGGTCGAGCCGAGTCGCTTTCGTCAGGCAGGCTCGGGAACGATCCGCTCGCCGAACGCCGCCTTCGTGACCGGTGCCCACTCCCGCCACACACGAAGCCGCTCGGCGTAGATGTCCTCGATCTCGGGAAGTGTGTGCCCGAGGACGATCCGCCGGGGAGGATTCTCGGCGTCGGCGATCGTGAAGATCGCGTCCGCGGTCGCTGCCGGGTCGCCGAGGATCCACTCCTTGTCGGTCGCTTCGTGGACGCCGGCGTAATCGGGGTGACGGTCGGTGGTTCGCATGCTCGTACTGGCGCCGAAATCCGTGGCATAGGGGCCCGGCTCGACCGCGGTCACGTGGACGCCGAACGAGGCGACCTCCTGGGCGAGCGATTCGGACAGGCCCTCCACCGCCCACTTGGAGGCGTGGTATCCGCCGATCCCGGGATAGGCGCGTACGCCGCCCTCGCTCGTGACCTGCATGATCCGGCCGGAACGCTGGGCCCGGAGCACGGGCAGGACCGCCTGGGTGACCCAGACGGTGCCGAAGAAGTTCGTCTCCATCTGGGCGCGCAGCTCGGCCTCGGTGAGTTCCTCGACCATGCCGAAAAGTCCGTAGCCGGCGTTGTTGACGACGACGTCGAGACCTCCGAACCGTTCGACGGCTCGCTCCACGGAGTCGAACACCGCCTTCCGGTCGGTGACGTCGAGTGCCAGCGGCAGGACGGCGTCCCCGAACCGCCGCACGAGCGGTTCCAGTGCGGTGACATCCCGGGCGGTGGCCGCGACCCGGTCACCTCGCTTCAGGGCGGCTTCCGTCCACAGGCGGCCGAAGCCCCGAGAGGCGCCGGTGATGAACCAGATCTTGGACATCATGATCATTCCCTTCCATTCAGCTCTGTGGTTCCAGCATCCCGGCGCTCAAGCCATTCCACAAACGAGTCTTCCGCATATTAGACATGCGGAGTACGCATGGATTAGGTTGCTCGCATGGCGGAGTTCACCGTTCCCGCGCTGCGCGTCGTGCACGCCGTCGTGGGAACCGGATCCTTCACCGCGGCGGCCGACCTCCTCGGATACACCCAGTCCGCGATCTCCCGGCAGGTGGCGGCCGCGGAGGCGGCTGCCGGGATGCCGCTGTTCGTACGTAAGGCTCGTGGGGTGGCGGCCACCCGGGCCGGCGAGGCGGTCGCGCGCCGCGCGGTTGTCGTGCTGGCCGAGCTCGACGCGATGAACCGCGACCTGGCCCTGCTCTCTGACACGCTCGCCGAGCAGGTGAGGCTCGGGGCCTTTCCGACCGCGACCTGGTCGCTCATCCCGCGTACGGTGGCCGCGCTCGCCGGCGAGCACCCCGCGCTGGCCGTGGAGTTGCACGAGGCCTCCAGCCCGGCGCTCCTGCGCCAGGTACGGGCCGGCGGAGTCGACGTCGCCGTGATCGCCGTCGGCCAGGGGCTGCCCGAGTACGACCTGCACGACCTGAGAACCGAGCGCCTGACGGACAGCGGCATGGGCGTCGTCGCCGTACCACTGGGGCACCGCCTGGCCGGACGGTCGCGCGTCACGGTGGACGACGTGGCCGGCGAGCCCTGGATCGTCGGCGCGGGTTTGCGGGGCGATCCGCAGTTCGGCGCGTGGCCGACGTTGCCGCAGCCCCGGATCGCCCACCGGATCCGCGACTGGAACGCCAGACTCGGCTTCGTCGCCGCCGGACTCGGCATCACCACCGTTGCCCGGATCGCCGTTCCCGGCCTGCCCGCCGGGATCGCCATCGTCGAGGTCGACGACCCCGCGTGGTCCGGGCGCACCACCCTGACCGTGACCAGGCCCGAACCGTCGCAAGGACAGCGAGTCGTCGCCGCGGCTCTGCGCGCCGCGGCCACCGGCGATGGATGAGTCCATCGAGTCATGAGGTTTCCGACGGTCGGCGGGCGAGGTGCCGCTTGGAACCTGCGGTAGTCGGACCGAGCGTGACACCAGGCGGCAGCGGGTCGCCACCCGCGGCGCAGAAGTCGTACAGGTCGATCTCGACGACGAGGCCGGCCTACGCACGGCCTTCGACGGCGCCTACGGCGCGTTCGTGGTCACCAACTACCGCGAACAACTCACCGACGACCAGACCGCCACCCGCAGCCGCGCCCAAATGGAACTGGACCAGGCCGCCAACGCGGCACGCGCCGCCAAGGCAGCCGGACTCAAGCACGTAATCTGGTCGACGTTGGAGGACCCGCCCGCACTTCACGATCCTCGGCAGCGAGCCACCCACCATCGGCGACGGCTACAAGGTCCCGCACCTGGACGCCAAGAGCGAGGCGAACGCCTACTTCACCGCCCTGGGCGTACCCACGACATTCCTGGAGACCTCGTTCTTCTACGAGATGTTCATCCACGCCGGCCTGAGCCCGCGCCGCGGCCCGGACGGCGCGGCGACCCTCACCCTGCCGATGGGCGACAGCGTCATGGCCCTGGTCGCCGCCGAGGACATCGGCCGCACGGCCTACGGCATCTTCCAGGCAGGAGCCCGCTTCATCAACCGCACCATCGGCCTGGCCGGCACCCACGCCACCGGCAGGCAGTTGGCCGCCCTCTTCACCAAGGTCCTCGGGGAACCGGTCGCCTACCGCCCCATGACCCACGACCAGCTACGCGCCGCCGGCTTCCCGGACGCCGAAGAGCTGGGAAACATGTTCCAATTCTTCACCGAAGCAGCAGCCACGTTCGTCGGCAACCGCGACCTCAACCTGATCCGCACCCTCAACCCCCGCCTCCAGCCTCTCGAAGACTGGCTGCTCAAGCACCGCGCCCAGTAGCAATCCGCCCTCTGAACCTGAACCGACCCGGGGGTACGGTTGGCCGAGGGCAAAAGCGCACCTCAGCCCTCATGGTTGCTCAGCCTCAGTCACCGGCACCCATATGAGAGAGACGCCTTCCTGTTGCTCCCCTTTGCGATAGATCTCGCGGGCGTCGCGCCCCTTCGCCCACCGCCGGGCATACGGGGCAGTCTCGACCACAACGCCGTCACGCACGACCAGTCCAACGGTGGCGCGGCCAGTGGACCACCAGATGAGCCCATCCTTCAGATCGTCATCCACGACCGGACTGTAGCGACGGCGAACGACAATCTCGGGCAAGGATCGTTCTGTACACCCGCGCGCGCCCTCACCAGACGCGATGCCACCACCTACCACGCATTCACGCATTTCCAAGATCCAGTAGACCTCTTGAGCATCTGGTCGCGTCCGAGGTGCGGTGTAAAAGTGAACGAGCGTAGGTTGCCGTGCTGAAC